>JAYSOO010000073.1:0-8775 GCA_043722755.1 Candidatus Parcubacteria bacterium | reverse complement strand
GACTGGATTTTTATTATCAATAGCTTGAGCCATAAAGGTGGGTGTAATTGCAGTACTTGTAGCATATTCACCTTTCAACCCGAAACTTTCAACAGCCTTAACAACTGGTAGACCATAGACCCCATATCCTCCATTTTTTCTACCTGTCACATCAACATGTCCTACATATTGCTTTTGCGGATCATCCCAAATGTTATTTTTCCAATCCTTAGCTCTTGGGTTGTATCCGAACTTTGTTAAAATCTGGACATCATTTTTCATGATACCTTTAAAAGCCAGAGCCATGCGCAGTGCAGCAGCTTCACAGCTGTTTGCATATTGCTGCTTATAGATAGGAGCTTTTAGTTTTAGCTCTTTATATGTTTTTGCATTTATCACATCAGTTACAGTGTCAGCAAGTACGACAGAAAACATGTTTACAGAAAAAACCAATATTAAAAACAGGATTGTTTTGCGCATATATTATATACCTGTATCATATCACTTTTTTTCCATAATAATTACACTTTTCAAGTTTATTTTATTGTGCTATAAAATACAAGCCTAGCACCAACATACACTGAAATATTATGAACATAGAAGATCAAAAATTTAACGGTACAAAATTAAGAGAACAAAGAGAGCAACTTGCAATTGCGGAAAAATGGCGAAATGCGTTTCTCATAGCTATTGTCAATAAAAAACACATTGGGAGGTATTGCGAATTTAGCACCATATGCATTGAGATCATCGACACGTGCAACCAAGCTTTGATTCAATCTCAAAAAAGGGATGGGTGGAAATTGCTTCTTAATGAGGCAATAGGTATCCTGAACGATGCTCTTCCAGAAATGGAAAAAGTTATAAATACATTGCAACCTAAAGCGAGGCTGTTAATTAGGATTAAATTTATATCGATGAACATTGCCCTTAATAATTCTAGTTCTGTTGTCGAACATGTCTCGTGTCTACATATGGAGATTTTAAAAATGAATCAAGACTTTTTCAAAGCTGAGACCCTCACTTTACTTTACAGTACGATTGAGACAGGTTATCAATACCTAGCAGCTCAAGTTATCGATGCAAAAAAGGATATAGATTCAAAAAATACAGTAGTTACCTGATATTATCCCAAAAAAACCAAAAAGGGTTTTCACCACGTGTGGAACCCTTATTTTATATACATATATATATTACTTATGAGCGTTAGTGAATTAGAAAATATGATGAATGTTTGCGATTTTAACTCAGGATCAAAATACTTTACTCCTTCGAGCGTCCATTTTAAAACGCACCAGTTGCAGTGCGTTTTACATGTGCTCTCGGTTGGAATCGAACCAACATTAACGGCTTAGAAGTCCGCAGTTCTATCCATTGAACTACAAGAGCAATATATAATATATATCATTAGTTAGTCGAAGTTGCAACCATAGCAGAAGCCGTACTGGTCGCTGTGACCAGAGTCATCATAGGCGCTTTAATAAGTTTATTGTATTCTAGCTCTTTTTTATTAAACTCTTCCAAAGTCTTATTGAGATTATTGATATCTTCCAAAGATTTCGTGTTATTGCGGGATTTTTCTATAAATTCAGTAGAGGTTGAATTTAACAAATTGTTTTGTATTTCCATGCCTATTACGGCTATTTCATTTTTTAAGTATAAAAAACTATACACACTGTATGTAATAATCACAATAGTTAGTGAAAAAATAACAAGTAATAACATATACCAATGATGTATTGGATCAAATTGTTTTTTTCTTTTTTTTGTATTATTTAACTTCATTTTTTTGATATATTACTAATACTATAGTAGCACTATTTTTATTTCCTACACTGTCAAATTTTGTGTCAATTTTTTCAATATATGAAATCAACGGCAAATTATCCAGAATATTTATAAAGTTATCTATGTTTTTTTCACCGCCAACCACACGAAGACTTATAACCAAATCCGCACCATTATATTTTGTTAACAAAGTGTCTTCCCTCGTAGATACGGAAACGATTGGAGAAGCACTATTTTCTGTTAAGCCAGATTTTCTTGTATAATTTTCAATTTCATTTATAAGACCTAAAACTATTTTTCTATCGTTAGTCAAAATATGTTTTTTAATTTCTATTGATTCTTTAGACCCTTTCAATAAAATCTTATTGTAAACGTCCAAGATTTTTTTCTCACTTTCCAATTCGGCCAACTTTGTATAATCACCTAAGACATCTGACTTATAACTTCTTATTTTATCATTGATAATATATACCACATAGACAAATACCAAAATAACTATTACTAAAACAATAATGCTTATACTTTTTTTATTTATATTAATTTTTTGTTTATTCATAAGTTAACGTTTGGCTAAATATAAAATTCTTACTTTGACTGAAAACGGAATATGGCAAATCTGCACCCTTGTAACGAGTCGAGTTTAATTTATCGACGAGAATGCTTGCAGTGTTTTTATTATCAATATTTGCAACTACAATAACTTTTTTGCTCAATGTATCTATGCTCATGCTTTCAATTTGAACATTTGGAATTTGTATATATATCTCTTTTATTTCTTTGTAAATACTTACTGTATCTTTTTTGGGATTTAAGCTTAGGATTGAAATATCATCATTTATGCTCGCTGAATTATTCTTCTCACTGTTGATTTTGTATTGTTCAATCTCCGCTTGCATTGGAGAAATTTTATCTGCAAGAATCTGCCTATCAACCTTCATAGTAACATAAGATGGAAAAAGTGACAGTAGAAATACAACAAGCAAAAAAATCAAACTTATAGAGAAAATATATACCAGGTTTGCATGATACTCATCTAATATTTTATCTTTTTGTTTTTTTGTAATTAAGAAAAGCATATTTTTATTTTTTTAATCTTGGCAAGGCTAACCCTATAGCTGTGGCATATTGATATGAGTCAATCTTGCTAATTGGAGGAATTTGCACGTTCATATCAAAAGCATTGGTCCACACGTTTGGCTTATCAATTTGAATCGCTAATTTATTAATCATCATATTTATAAATTCTGATTCTATAATATTAGAGTGAGTAGAACTTATAATTATGGATTTTATTTTTTCTAGACCATATGTATCATTATTTTCTATATAGGAAAGCCAGAATACTATTATCCTGTATATGTCTTTTATTACCTCCTCCAAAATTTCTCTTCTTTGTAAATTTAGACTGTCATCAAATAATGTTTTATTAATGGTTGATGTATACAGCACGATTCCAGAAGAAACTACCGACACGACTATATACCTCTTTTCTATCGCCACTATGCAATATGCATTGGTATCATTTTTTTGTATCAATGACTTACTCAAAGCTTGGTTTTGTATTAAAAATGAAACTACTTTCATACTTGCCTTTTGAAAGGCATCAATATAATCTTCGATAACTTTTTTAGCCACAACAGATACGGAAACAAGCTTTCTATTTTTTATAGTTAAAACTTCGACAAAATCAAATATTGCTTCATCTGCGCTCAATGGCACGTTTTCTTCAATTTTAAATTCTATCTGGCTTTTTATGGCAGAAATATCTCCGTCATCAACTTCCTGAGTATATATATAAGCTAATTCTTCAGGCAATGAAACTTCTACGTATTTATATCTGAATTCTTTTTGAATTTTCTTAAGAACACTTAAAACTTCTAGGTTTTCTGCTAGTGGATTTTTCTTATCAACAGATTTTTCCAATCTCTCCACCCCGTACTTATCTACAGACAATGTATTGTTGTCACCCTTAAAACTTATATGTCTGATGTGATCAATACCAATATCAATACCGGCATGATCAAATCTAATCATTTTGGGAACAGGAATTTGTTTTTTTAAATTTTCAAAAAAAATGGTCATATTTTAATGTTTATGATAATAAAGTTCCGATAGGCAAATCCCTTGTTGATTCAATCAAGGCTAAGCCCAGACCATCTTTTCCAGCTAGTATCATAGCTTGGCTTTCTATTCCCATTATAGTCCTTGGGTCTAGATTGGTAACGAAAACTTTCTTACTCCCTACAAATTTCTCTAGTTCGACATGTCCTGCAATTCCAGACATAACGGTTCTGACCTTATCTTCACCAAAATCAACCTCTAGCCTTAACAGCTTGTCAGATCCTTCTACAGGTTCAGCAGATACAATCTGTCCTACTTTCATTTCAACTTTTTTGAATTCATCAAATGTAATCATGCAAATAATTATACTATATTTTGCGTTTCGAATCGAGAAAATTTTGTAAAATCAAAGCCGCAACCTTTGCATCATCATTTTTTGTACTATTTCGAACCGATTTTGCATTTTTTGAAAAGTTTTTTTGAGTTTGGTTTTTTTGAAAATGGAAACGATTTTCAGCATTTATGAGAGAAGTTGTCATGCGCTCATCTATTCTATGAATGGCATATGGGCTTAATTTTTCTATAAATTCTGAAATATGCTTTTCAATACCGTTGTCCTTACCTTCATAATTGACTGATTTTCCTATCACAATATCCTTTATATCCTCTACCTTACATAGGTTTTCTATGTATTGTATATGTTTCCCGTCGTTTAACACGATGTCACGAGGAAAAGCCATAGTGGCGTCATCATTACTTATAGCAATACCAATCTTTTTTTGACCATAGTCTACCCCTAGATATTTCATAGATAATCTGATAATATCATAAAGGTATATCGACGTACACACTTTATGGAGGAGTGGCAGAGAGGTCGAATGCGCTTGTCTTGAAAACAAGAGGGCTCTAACGGGTCCCGTGAGTTCGAATCTCACCTCCTCCGCCAAATACAAAAACACCCATATGGGTGTTTTTGTATTTAAGGGGAGAGCAAGCCGACAATTCGGCTTGCGGGTGAGATTCGAAAAGCTTTGTGATGTTTACGAAAACTTGCAGAGTTTGAGGAAACCACAAAGGTG
Organism: Candidatus Parcubacteria bacterium; assembly: GCA_043722755.1. Taxonomy (GTDB): domain Bacteria; phylum Patescibacteriota; class Minisyncoccia; order Phycocordibacterales; family CAIZLB01; genus CAIZLB01. The sequence continues at coordinate 3,868 of JAYSOO010000073.1, read as the reverse complement.
TACTGATCCTGTAAGGATCGACTCACCTCCGCCAATAAAAACACTCTTATGAATTAAGAGTATTTTTTATTACAAGAGGTAATACAAAACGCAAAGTTCGACTTAATAGGATCTTTCTCTGTATACTATGAATATGAAAAACTTAGAATTAAAAATAAATAGAGCAAAGGAACTAATTTATACCAGTAGACATATCTCACTTGCCACCACGAATGCAGACGGTTCACCTCATAATAGTCCTGTTAAATTTTTATATGATAAAAAACTTGAAAATATATATTGGGATTCAAATATCGAAGCGTTACATTCTCAAAATATACTAAGAACAGGTCAGATATTTGGAGTTTTATTTGACAGGATAGAATTTGGTGGAGTTTTTATAAAGTGTGTTGATGGTCATATACTTGATGGAAAAGAATTAGAAGTTGGATTGGAGATTACCAACTCTTCTAGGGCAAAGGAGGGACAACAAAAAATTACTTTGGATTATTATTTAGCAGGAGGTGTTCAAAAAATGTGGTCAGCAAAAATTACCAATCTTTGGATAAATATGCCAGTGAGGGATGAGAATGGTTTTATATTAAGAGATGAGAGAGTAGAATTAGAAAGAAATAGTTTACTAGAAGATATTCAAATATAAATAGATGGATACTTCTTTTTTCACATAAAGGGATGGATGTGGTGGTTTAATTCGTTATTATCCTCTATAATTGCTTGCCGAGAATTGTATATGGTCCTCCACCAAAACAATTATTGCTCTAACCATACATACATCAAGATGGAATTTATTTTGCACTGTCGCAAAAAAATCTCTCGTAATCTTTGATTTTGAATCATAGTCAATGCTGCATTCTGAAAATATGTCAGTAATCTGCAAATATATTCTTCTTTCGCTCGTGCGGATCGATCTAACTCTTTCTAAGAGCTCTTTAAAATAATCTTTATCAAACACCTTTTCACCCTGCTTCAATCGCCCATCATTCATTACGAACCCTTTAACTATATACTCTCGAATGACTGTTGTAGCCCAGATACGAAACTGCGTGGCCCGAGTCGAATTAACCCTATACCCAACGGATATAACCATATCTAAATTATAGAAATCTATTTCTCGAGAAACATCTCGATTTCCCTCTTTTTGAACTATCCGGATTTTCCGGATAGTTGAAATAGCTTCTAATTCCTCATTTTCTAAGATATTTTGAATATGTTCACTAATAGTCCTTACATCAACATCAAACAACTCAGCCATCATTTTCTGCGTAAGCCAAATGCTTTCGTCTTGAATAAAGACTTCAAGTTTAACATCCCCATTTTCAGATGTATAGAGTATGAAATTGTTTTGCGATGTCAGATTTTGCATAGGTTCATTATACAGAATACGGTATAAAAAATCTGTGGTGTAATGAATATATTTGCTAAGCAAACCTCTTCATTTCCCTCAAAGACACATCTCTTGTCAAAGCATTTTCATCAATGTGCATGCAACAGGTTTTTGATCTGTGCATTTTATTTTTCACACCCTTGTGTATATAAAGCAATGAAAGACGAAAGCAAATGATCAGAATTTAAAGAGTGGATCATATTCGTCATATTTAGTATTACGTGCACTGTATTTGCCTGAACAGGACAGAACACTAAACCCATGCTTTATATATTTCTCGGAATGATAGGTATACTTCCATTTTTCTAGATAGAAAGAAGAAGTAACCTAATCCTTAAACCCTGTAAATTTTTTAAACTTCAAGCCTTTGCTATTTCCCACTATCTGCTCAAGCACTGACAAGTAAGACATAAGATCCCCGTACTCAATACCTTTTACTAAAACCCCCATCTCCTTTCTTAAATGCACTTCTATTTCCGGAATCATCCTTTCTCCTTTTAAAGAAAGAAAAAATATTTTCACGCGATTATCTTTTTTATCCATTTTCACATTAATCAATTCCATCTTTGTCAGCTTCGCAATGATTACGGTAACAAATGGAGGCTCCACGCCCAGTTCTTCTGCCAAGACACCCGGTCTCATACCCTCTCCACTGTCATGTAACAAGCCCAACAAGGCCCAATCAACCGTTGATAGGTTATAAGCAGCAAGTTTATCTAAAGTGAAGCCCTTAAGCACTCGATAGACCTTTGCTTGCAAAAGACCCGCCTTATATGTTTTGCGGTTCTTTAAAGTGCTTTGTATTTTTTTTAAAATTTTAACCATATTAATTATTGGATTTTATCAGGTATAAATATAAGTGCAAGGCCATTTATGCAATATCTAAGTCCTGTCGGCGTTTGGGGAGCATCATTAAATACATGACCTAGATGACTTTTACAAATAGGAGAAACAATTTCCGTTCTTAAGGTACCCTGTGTGCTATCAGCTAATTCGACAACTGCATTTTTACTGATTGGAGCATAAAAACTTGGCCACCCTGTTTTCGAATCAAATTTTTGTTCGCTTCTAAACACAGGCTCATTGCAATCTGCCGTAACATATATCCCTTTTCTCTTTTCATTTAAAAGTGGACTTGTGTAGGGTATCTCCGTCCCTCCCTCTTTAAGCACCTTATACTGGGCCGGCGTAAGTTCATTTTTTTTAGTTGCAGTATTGAACAAGCTTAAATTTTCTGTCTGTATTTTTATACTATTTTGATTCTGCATTCTAAAATAAGCTGTAAGCAAAATTACAATTAGTACAAACAATAGTATTAGAGATGACGTTTTTATTATATATTTCATATTTTTAATGTGAATTAATATCTTCCAAAACCGAAAACACTACAGTTAGTGTTTTCTATTTAAAAACTATTTCATCTTTGGCATCAACACAGTGTCGATGACAAATGTTACTCCGTTTGAAGAAATAACGTCTGCAGTCTCAACCATAGCTGTTCCATTTACAGTTATCTTTCCACTTGCATCTTTTTTAATCGTCAAGCTTTCGCCCTGAACTGATTTTAAAGTCATACCGTCTTTCAAGTCAGCTGAAGTATATCTTCCCGCCACTACGTGGTAAGTCAAAATCTTTACTAAAGTAGCTTTGTTTTCTGGCTTAATAAGCATTTCAACTGTTCCTGCTGGCAATTTTGAAAAAGCGGCGTTAGTTGGAGCGAATACAGTAAATGGTCCCGCACCTTTTAATGTCTCCACAAGTCCGGCAGCTTTTACAGCGACCACAAGTGTAGTTACATTATTTGCATTAACGGCATTATCTACAATATCTTTACTTTGAACCATCATTGCACCTCCGACCATTACGCCTTGTTCATCAGGGGTACCCATTTTTTGATCTTGAGTCATCATAGAGTTATTTTTAGTAGTTGGGGTCATCATGTCATCATCTGACGATCTAATATACATCGCAACTCCGATTATTACCAATACAATTATAACCATAGTTACAACTGTTCCCATGTTTGAAGTTTTTTCCATATATTTATTTTAAGTTTAAATTAATTTATTTATAATTGCCTTAACTTACATAGTTAAGTAACTTAATTATATCATACGGTTAACAGGCCATACAAGCGCTGAAACAAGACATTCTTTGCAAAATAAGGGCTATTTTGATACGTATATAGCAAAAAGGTGTATTGTATTTTAAAGGACATGTCTAAAATAATCATATTAAAAGCCGTTTTGTATAGGACGGTTATTTTTAATAATCATGTGTAATAAATTTATTTCTTGCATCGTATATATAAGTAGTTATAGTATTAAATCCCTATATCATACCAACTTATTTGTAATCAGTACTATAACAAAAATATACACAATATATGAATAAATATAGATACAACAATTTGGATAGAGGTGAAATCCACTATCATCCGCCACGGCGTAGTTGAACATTCAACACAGTCGAATTATTTAGTTA
>JAYSOO010000072.1:0-3531 GCA_043722755.1 Candidatus Parcubacteria bacterium | reverse complement strand
GTGTGTATAGCTCTCTTTGTGTAAACGGCATGGGTGTGTCGTTTACACAAAGAGTTAGGCCTCCTGCGTTCTGAGCGTGGGGGGTCTTTTTTTTTGCTCGACTTATAGCCCTTAGGAGCGTAGCGAGTTAGGGATATAGAAATGCCCTTGTGGTACGACTTATAGCCCTTAGGAGCGTAGCGAGTTAGGGATATAGAAGTGCCCTTGTGGTGCGACTTATAGCCCTTAGGAGCGTAGCGAGTTAGGGATATAGAAGTGCCCTTGTGGTACAAATTATCCCCAAATTTGCAACACTCTATATATATATGTTATCACTAAGTTATGAGTAAACATTTAGTCATTGTAGAGTCACCATCAAAAATCAAGAAACTGGAAGCATTTCTTGATAAAGATTATATTGTCATGTCCTCTATCGGACACATTCGTGATTTGCCAAAATCTAATAAAAAAGCCATTGATATCGAGGGTGGATTCATTCCTCACTATGAGGTTTCAAAAGGTAAAGAAAAGGTTATCCGTGACCTGGAGCAAGCACTCCACAAAGTTGACGATGTTTACCTTGCCTGCGACCCTGACCGTGAAGGAGAAGCCATTGCGTGGCATTTAAAAGAGGCTTTACAGTTGAAAAATCCAAAGCGTATTACCTACAACGAGATCACGAAGGAGGCAGTTTTGTATGCCATTGCACATCCAAGAAAGATCGATATGGACATGTTCCGGGCTCAGGAAGCACGCCGCGTTTTGGACCGTCTTGTTGGATATGACCTGTCCGGACTTATCTGGAAAAAAGTAAGATACGGATTATCAGCCGGACGTGTTCAATCCCCCGCCCTCCGCATCATCATGGAAAGAGAAAGGGAGATCAGAGCCTTCATTCCCGAGGCATATTACGTTTTATATGCAAATCTTTCACAATCTGGCAATAAAACAGACGTTCTTAAGTTTACTTGTACTGAGGAAATAAAAGATAAAAAAAGAGCTGAGGAAATAGTTGAAAAAGCGGAGAAAAATAAAAACAATTGGACAGTACTCGACATCACCGAAACCGAAGTAAAAAGAGCCACTCGTGCTCCATTTATAACATCAACATTGCAGCAAGTAGCCTCGACTCGCCTAGGATTTTCCCCATCACGCACGATGCGCGCAGCGCAAAAATTATACGAGCAGGGACACATCACTTACATGAGAACCGACAGTACAAGTTTGAGCATTCAGGCACTTGATTCTATCGAGAAATTTATCACAAAAACATATGATGCAAAATATCTAGATCGAAAAAACTTTGCTTCAAAAGCTAAGAATGCTCAGGAAGCTCACGAGGCAATCCGTCCATCTGATATCAAAAAGATAAATGCAGGGTTAAATGACGACGAGAAAAGAGTGTATCATTTGATACGTAATAGGACTCTCGCATCTCAGATGTCGGACGCATTAACGCTACGAACAAAGATCATTTCATCTATCAAGGAATACAAAGCTGAAAAATTTCCCGAGTTTACACTTAACGGGTCACGCATTCTTTTTGATGGTTGGTTAGTTGCAGATCCAGAATCAGCCGGTGAAGATGTTGCCGTTCCAGCTCTTTCCAAGGGTATGGGTATGGATTTTATTTCTATAGAAAATTTGGAAAAATTTACAGAACCGCCAGGTAGATATACAGAAGCCGGACTTATCAAAGAACTAGATAAAAGAGGCATTGGACGTCCTTCAACTTTTGCATCTATCATGCGCACCCTCGAAGAAAGACAATATGTTGAGAAAGTTGGACGAGCACTGAAGCCGACTGATACGGGAGATGTGGTATCTTCTTTTTTGGAAGAAAACTTTGCAGACTATATTTCAGACTCATTTACATCAGAAATGGAAGACAAGCTTGACCTCATATCAAACGGCGAGGCAAAATATTTACAAATCTTAAAAGAGTTTTACGGTCCATTTTCAAAAGAAGTGAAATTAAAATCAACATCTGCAAAGATAACTGATCTTGGAACTTCTGATTTCAAATGTCCAAAGTGCAATGAGCCCATGATTGTTAAATTATCAAGAAATGGAAAATTTTTGTCTTGTTCCAAATTTCCAGAGTGTGACGGCGCACTGACAATAGATGGAGTTGAAATAAAAGCTGATGAGCCGATAGGAAACGATCCGGAAAGCAATCTTCCGATATACGTTAAGACAGGTCGCTTCGGACCATATGTGCAGCTTGGTGAGAAGACTAAGGAAAACAAGAAACCTCGCATGGCATCTATTCCAAAAGAAGTTGATCTGACAAATGTATCCATGGAGCAAGCGTTGCTTTACCTTTCCCTTCCGAGAACGCTTGGAGTAAATCCTGCCAACGGAAAAGAAGTTATGGCGAACAAAGGAAGATTTGGTCCTTATGTAGGATGTGAGAGAGACTTTAGATCACTGAAGACACAAGATGTATATAAGGTGACATTGGAGGAAGCATTGGAATTATTAAATACGCCGAAAAAGCCGAGAGGGTTTCAGAAGAAGAAAGCGGAGTAATTGACACAAATTTAAAGTTTGATATTATATACACATATCTGAACAGTGGAAAATGTCTAACAAGACGATCGGTGAGCCACGGCAGGTCTTATGATGGAATCTTGGTGTAAAAACCGGTACCGTCCATCCAGATAATAAAACATCTCATTTTATGAGGTGTTTTATGTTTATAAGTTTTCGAACACTTCTATCATCTCTTTCATATGTTGTAATAATTTCATAATGATTGTATGTATAAACATATTTCAAAATTACAACATTGTTAACAGTGCTCCCTGCATTTATCTTTTTTGTTAGACCTATAGAATTTATACTTTTTTCATTCAAGAAAACCACATCGGGGTCAACCAATACTCGATTCAAAGACCCAATAACATGCATAATACTTTTAAAATCCATACAATCCTTATCTCTTCTACTTTCAACTATGTGTTTTAAAGCTTTATTGCTTACATAAGCATCACACACACTGAACACTTTACATACAAAATTTAACAAATTTGGATTCTCGATAGAGCAGCCTTTGGGCAAATTAAAATATATTTTTATAAATTGGTTTAAATTAAAACTATTCATCACGCCATTCTAATAAATCAATGTTAGAATAATTTAAAAGAAAAGATAAATAATCTAAAACAAAAAACATCTTGATTTACATCAAGATGTTTTTCTATATAAATCTTACAAACTAAATTTCATCACACTATACATGTCAGGATCCTCCTCTTCTTCTATAACTGCGTTCTCAATCACGATCTCATCTCCATTATCATTTACGAGCACAGAGCTGGTATCCTCTTCATCATCTAACTGCTCGCTTTGCTCATTTTGAAGTTTATCTAAAATCTTTTTTAAATCTACAAGATCATAATAATCAATAGTAATTTGTCCGCCTTTTTCTTTGCTTTCAATGTGAACCTTTGTGCCGAGAACTTCATTAAACCGTTGTTCAAATTCTATAATTTCTGGATTCAATTCTTTTTCTTTTTTTCGAGCTCTTTCCCTTGCGATGCGACGAGC
>JAYSOO010000071.1:0-3658 GCA_043722755.1 Candidatus Parcubacteria bacterium | reverse complement strand
ATTGGTAAAACTTCCTTGGTCGGATGTTCAAAAATATAACTTAGTCCACCAAACCAACCTGTAGGTTTGTTTAATGCACTAGCACCTCTTCCTAGAATACTAAAATATACCATCGGCTGAACATCATGTTGTCCAGAACCTTTTTGTTCAATAAGATCCATTTTTTCTTTATATGATTTTGCATCTGTGGCAAGGCCTCCTATTGCGTTACCGCCTTGAATACCGTATTTGAAAATATCACCTATGTTTTTCGATAGTCTGCTGTTTAAAGAAAAATAATCCCTAATTGTTTGTGGGGATAATTGGACTTGCTCAGCTCCCTTAGAGTGAAATGCAAAAGAATCAGGATTACCAAAGGTATATTGACCACTAGTGATGTCTTTCTGCAGAACATCTGGCCTTCCTGACATGTGAAAAGATGTGCCAAATTCCAAAACATCCTTAACCTTCTCCATGACCATTTCTCTCACCTCGGGAGAAATTGAGACATGAATTTGTTCATTTCTATCATGTTTTACTTCTAATTGTGGTTGGTGTTTTTCCATGATACGAATTGTATCACATTCCAAAAAATGATTGGGTGTTTTAAAGACGTTAGTTTCATAAATCAGTTTGGATCATTTTAATGTTTCGGCCAAACCATTTTATTGCGGTTTTTGATATTGTACTTGTTAGATCTGTTACGATTAATTTGTATATACTTTTTTTAGACAACACTTTCTCAATTTCAGGATGATTGTTTAAATATGTTTGGAGTTTTTGGGGTATTAGTTTGTTTTGAGAAATTATTTTAACCCCAGGCCCTAATATTTTCTGTATCCGAGATTGTAGTAGGGGATAGTGGGTACACCCAAGTATTAAGGTATCAATTTTTCCCTTAAATGGTTTCAGATACATTTCTAAGATTGGATTAACAAATTTTAATTCATCATTTTCAACAAAAGGAACAAGGAGTGGGGTAGCTTTCTGAAAAACTTTTACATTAGGTTTTATTTTCTTAAGCTCAATTACAAATGCGTTTGAGGCGACGGTCGCAGCAGTCGCAAGTACCCCAATGTTTTTAGCTTGATTATTTTCTAGCGCAACTTCGCAGGCGGGAATGATTACTCCTAAAACTTTTCTGTCAGGATAATTAGTTGGTAAAAAATCTTGCTGGATTTTTCTTAACGCTTGGGCGGATGCGGTATTGCAGGCAACAATAATAAGTTTGCAGTTTTGTTTGAACAAATATTCAACGGATTCTTTTAAAAATTCATAAATAGTTTCCGGTGATCTGTTTCCGTAAGGGACTCTTTTTGTATCACCTAGATAAATGTAGTTATATTGAGGTAGTTTTTTAATGAGCGATTTTGTGATAAGTAGTCCACCTAGACCAGAGTCGAATATTCCTATGTTCATATGTGAATAATATCACAGGTTCGAACCTTAGATAAGGTAACAAAAAACCACCTTACAGAATAAGGTGATTTCACATGCTCCGCGCGTGGGAGGATGTTCGGAATTGTTTAGAGTGAAAACGAAAGCCTTCTTTCTCTTGCATGAAGTCTGGAATGGTCACCTCGAGACATGATCCACAGATTACTTTTTCTAAAGTTTCTTTTGTTGCCATCGATATGGTGGACAACTAAACCGGGGAATATCCTTCCTCCTACTTTATTCGCCGCAACCGTTCTATGGACCAAATTTTTACTGTCCTTCCATCTAGGATAGCCTTTGCTATCAATGTAAAATCTTAACATATATCTATATTATACTACTATATATATAATATGTCAAGTAATAGATAAAACCTCTTTAAAATATAATAAAGGAATGCCAGAAGAACCTCTTGATAATATTTCACTGTCATTAAAAAACACTTTAATGAAGTCAGATCTGACTTCGGTTACAATTGATCTGGCCGAATTAGGACTGGATAGTTTAATAAATGAAGCAATATTAAAAAACATTCCCATATTATCAACCTTGGTTGGTGTCGGTAAAACTGTTCAGACGGTGCGAGATCAACTTTTCTTAAAGAAGATTATTTACTTTATATCTGAAGTGGGGAGTATTCCTCAGGAAGAAAGGGGGAAGATTATTAACGAAATTGATCAAGATGAAAAGGTTAGAATTAAAGTAGGGGAAAAACTTCTTTATATTATAGATAAAAGTGAAGATCATAAATCGGCAGAAATTATTGCAAAATTATTCACAGGTTTTTTAAAGCGAGAGATGAGCTATGATGAATTCTTAAAAGCATCAGTTATCATTAACAATATCTTTATTGATGATTTACTCGAGTTTGTTAAAACTGAAAAATATTGGCATTCTAAAGCAAGAGAAGTTGGAGGTCTTTTAAATTCCGGATTATATGATATTAATATCGAAGAAGTTGAAGTAGAGGTTAGGGATTACGGAACCAATGAAAGAAATTATACTAACAGCAAATATAAAACTGATATAAGGGGAGGCGAACTCGAGACGAGTATATCTGAAATTGGTGAAATTATAAAGCGTGTCCTTAAAGGTCGTGTTTAATTTTTAAAACCTAAATAATTCCCAGAGTCTGGTTGTGAAATAAGTTGGATATTGTTCTGATATAAGTTCGTGAACTAAAGGCGTTTTCACAATCATTTGTTTAATTTCATGTCTAAAAAAAGTATCTGGATTACCCAAAATCTCCGCAATTTCAATAGATAGTGTTCTATCTGAAAATCCCAGTTCATAAATTAAAGACTCTAAACTTCCAGGTGTTCCGTATTTAAGTCTTTTTTGCATTTTGTCACACTCTGGTTTTATTAACTCTTGATATTCTTCAGGAAAAACTAGTGTACTCAGCTCATAAAGTGAATTTAGTAAAGTTGAAATATCATAACCAAAACCATTCTCACATAAATCAACCATATTTATCATGCTGAATTTTGTACCTGAATTGCGCTTAAACGCCGAAGCGGAAACCAGCATCGAGGAAAAAGAATCTCCCCGTATCCATTGTTTACAGAGTGTCAACACATCATTTTTATTTTCGAAACTTTTAAGTGTTTTATTTTTGGAATAATTAAAAAGATAGTCCCAGAACAAGTCGAGCGGAGTCTCTGTTTTTCCTGTCGATAAGTCGTCTATTGTCTGGACAATGTTTTCTTTTATTTTTTGGATAAAGTCATGAGACTGCTCTAGATTAAGTATAGATTTGGCGTAGTATATGCGCTCAGATTTTTTGGGTAGAGTTGTCAGAATTGCCTGTCCAATTTCTGAAAAAACATCTAATAATCTTTTACTTTTGTCTTCTTGGTCTAATTGACAGTATGCCAGAGTATTTTTAGCTAATTTTGCAACTGTTTCCTGCATTTCTTCCTCATCTTGAATGTTGCCCAATGCCATTAAGAGGTAAGAGGTTATCTCACCCTTTATTAATGTAATGTTATTTTCCCACTCCACTATATCTTCCTGATTTTCAGGTTTGTCGGTAAAAAGACTATGTATCCTACTTTTTGTTGGTTCATAGTTGTTGATATTTAGAAGACGTGTCGTCTCTGTCCAATTTCTTTTTTGGAAGTGTTTGTCTCTGTAAATATCAGGGTTAGCGAAAATCACAGTACCTTCTGTGTATTCGTTTGATCTACCTGCTCTACCCATTAAATTATGAAAATCTCTAGTCTTAATTTTTTCTTTTGAT
>JAYSOO010000070.1:0-3663 GCA_043722755.1 Candidatus Parcubacteria bacterium | reverse complement strand
GATATGTATTTGATAAATCAGGACTTCTGGAAAGTGATTGGCAACAAAATCAGGAGAGAAGTAGTCAAGACATTAAGGTCGATCAGGAAAGGAAAGATGCCCAGGATATATTTGAAAAAGTAGTGGACATATATCATAAGAACCTGTCAGAAAAAGAATCTGAGAATGTTTTGCTGTATCTTATCAATAGGGGTTTAAAAAAAGAAACGATAGAGACTTGGAAAATCGGCTATTCACCAAATGCGTGGCAATTTATAGAAACCAAGATGCCCCAAAGTCCACTCTTGGAAAAAGTTGGAATTGTAAAGTCCAAAGATGGGAAGAGATATGATTTTTTCCGCGATAGAATAATTTTTCCAATATTTGACATTCAGTCTCATGCTATAGCAATATCAGCCCGTATAGTAGATCAAGGCGAGCCAAAATACTTAAATAGTCCAGACACTATATTATTCAACAAATCAGAAGTTTTGTATGGTTTAGACAAGGCTAAGGAAGGTATTAGAAAATTCAAGTATACTATTTTAGTTGAAGGACAGATGGATCTACTGCTTTGTCATCAAGAGGGTTTTAGTAATACTGTTGCAACTTCAGGCACATCTTTGACTGATAAGCATTTGCAGATATTGAGACGGTATACCAATAATCTGATGCTTATATATGACGCTGACAAGGCTGGGCTAAATGCCACTATCAAGGCTTGGACTTTGGCTTTAAAATACGGTTTTGAGGTTAAGACTGCGGTTATGACAACAGGAGAAGATCCTGCATCATTATTACTGAAAGATAAAAAGCTATTTTTGAATATAATAAAAAATGCCACGCATGTTATCGATTACATTATTTCTCAATCTGACAATAATAGCCGTATATCCACAAAAGCTTCACTTGAAAAAATTATTCCACTCATTGCTTCACTTGAAAGCTCTGTCGACAAAGAATTTTTCTCTAAAAAAACTGCAGAATTTTTTGATCTATCTTTGGAAAATATAAATACAGAATTACAAAAATATAGTCAGAACGAATACAAATATATCGACAATATTGACAGGGATATTGACAGTATAACGAGCTTAGAAATAAAACAATTTACGGTTATTGACAAGGCTCTTGCGGAATTCAAATCTTTGGTGTATATTTATAATCAACAATTAAATACGCTGGTTACACAATCTGAAGGCTTAAAAACCGATTCAGATACAACACAAAAAAAGGATTCATACATTAATGAATATAAAAATAGCGATTTATTTAAATTACAACAAGAGTACGTACCGGATCTAAATTCAATATTTGACAGCATTGACATTATTAATGAGGAAATTATCTTTAATCTGGAAAATATTTATTCTCAGAAAAAAGTTGATTTAGAATTTTATAAACAAGAGATAGAAATATCATACAAAAATTTTACGCATAAAATATATAATTTGGTATATCAAGAAATACAAAATAAATTAAAAAAGGCAGAAATTATCAAAGATGAAAGTTCAATAAATAAATACACACACGATATAAATATATTATGGCAAAATTTAAAAAAATAGAAAAAAAAATAATCAAAGCTGTAAAGAAAACAGTTAAAGTTGTAACAAGGTCTCCTAAAAAAGATACCACAATAAAGAAGATTGTTCCAAAAAAGATCGTTCCAAAGAAAATCGAGAAAGTTAAAAAAACTGAGAAACCTGTAAAGTCCGAAAAAGTAGAAAAACCCGTTAAGTTAGAAAGAGTTGCGAAAATGGAAGATACAAGAACAAAAGCCCAAAAGTCTATTGATAATAAATACGACAAAAAGGCAGAAAAGCTTATTGTTAAAGGGCGAGAAAGAGGTTTTGTTACCTATGATGAGATTTTAAAAGAATTTCCTGATATCGAAGAAGATATAATGTTTTTGGATTATCTATATCAAAAACTGCAAGGGGCACATATCGATATTCTGGAGTCAGGCGGCTTTTTGAACGTGCAGGATGAACAAGATGAATTCTTAAAGAAATACGGTGGACCAACAGGTCGTGAGGCTCAATTTGATTCAATCCAAATGTACTTAAAAGAAATTGGTCAATATGATTTGATATCTGGGCATGAAGAAAAAGAGTTGGCTAAGCGTATCGAGTCAGGTGACAGAGAAGCTGTAAACCTATTGATGAGAGCCAATCTGCGTCTTGTTGTTTCTATTGCTAAAAAATATGCAAATAGATCGCAAGATCTAACTTTGCTTGACCTTATCCAAGAAGGAAATATTGGTCTTTCAAAAGCTATTGAAAAATTTGACTGGCAAAGAGGTTTTAAATTTTCTACATATGCAACATGGTGGATTCGTCAATCTATTACAAGAGCGTTGGCTGATCAATCAAGAACTATTCGCGTGCCCGTTCATATGGTGGAGACCATTGCTAAGTATAAGCAAGTCGTAAGACGATTGTTTCAAGACTTGGGTCGTGATCCTATGCCTGAGGAGATTGCCCATGAGATGGGTGTTGATATCGAGAAGGTATACATGATTGAAAAGATCGATCAATCTACTGTGTCACTTGACACACCGGTTGACGATGAGGAAAAGTCTGTTTTTGCTGACTTTGTGCCAGATGACAAAGTGATGACACCTGATCAAGATGCTTCAAAGCGTATATTGCAAGATCAAGTGAGAGAGATATTAAATGATCTAAATGAGAAAGAAAGAGAAATCCTCATGCTTAGAAACGGGATGACTGACGGCGTACAGCATACGTTGGAAGAAGTGGGTAAGATGTTCGGAGTCACAAGAGAGCGTATCAGACAGATCGAGGCTAAGGCACATGAGAAGATCAGACAGCATGATAAGGCTAATAGGTTGAAGGGGTATTAGAAAAATTATTTATTTCATTCCGTTTCAGTCCTCGACCCTTTGTCTAGGACAAAAGGTCTATGAAGCGCTTTGTCTGGGACAAAGTGTCATTCCATAAATAATTTTGAGAGCTAGGTATGCTATGTGGATAACTTTACTAAGTGAGGACTTGCAATTTATTTCAGCTATGCTATATTAAATGAGTGGAGGAGATATAGCAATATATCACCACCACAATGAAAAGACACTCTTCGCAAGTTGAGTGTCTTTTCATGTATATGATGCAAACCTTGACCTGCATATTATAATTTAACCATGACTAAAGTCGTAACGATAAAAAAAATAGGGTAAGCAATACAAAAGATATAATGTACTGAATATTAGTTATCCACAGCATGGCACTTGCATTTTTAAACACCTGGTGCTATATTAAAGAAGTGGAGGAGTTGAGCAATCAACATCTTCACAACCAAAAGACACTTTTCGCAAGATAAGTGTCTTTTGACGTCAGGCGTTAAATTATTTAAAAATGATTGTACTTCTGATTCGACAAGCAAAAGGATCTCTTATGGAGGTCCTTTTGACTTTAATTTTAATGTATGATATATTCAATACGTAGTCGTGGTTAAGCAATTAACTAATTCTACATATACACGGCGATAAGCAATTATTTAACTGTATAGAAAAAATCTTCCTGCTGGAGGGTTTTTTCATTTGCAAATATTTAGAATTTCTTTTTGGGAACCCTATTGGCTATTTTGTATTATGTATCGATCACAAACACAAACGTACAAAAAATGAATACCTCCCCGAGTGCTGCGCATCGAGGTATCACATGG
>JAYSOO010000069.1:0-9521 GCA_043722755.1 Candidatus Parcubacteria bacterium | reverse complement strand
CGTCAACTATTATCTCTCTACTTACATATGATGCAACAAAAATATTTCCATAATATTGAAAGTTTACACCTTCTCTAGTTAAAACGGTTTCAAAACTTATATATGATGGAGTATATATACGAGTAGCTAACTCAAACCTGTTATAGCCTTCATCTTTAGTGTAAAAACCCCTATGGGGTCTAAATAACTTTCCAGTCTTTACATAGCTTTTTAATCTTGTGGTAACTATCTTATTATCACTTTCATTCCACAATAAAACCGCATCTTTTGTTGAAAAAATGGTTTTTGAGGATCTTAATAAAACCTCTAAATATTCACCTTTTGTGGGTATTTTATTCATATATTGACTGGAGGGGTGTTTTAAACACCTTTCCAGTTACAATATAGCATGTTTGAGGTGGTTTTGCAAATTCGAAGGTTATTTTAGTAGATGTAGGTTCGAACATCCTCACTACAAGAGTACTTCTATTTTGATAAATAAAAATATGTCGCCCATGCGCGGAGCAATTTGACAAAACTTGCTCATTGTATAGTTATATATGTATAATATATATAGGCTAAGACATTTATCATTTAACATAATTTTATCTATTATGAATAAATTTACCCGCAAATTTATATATGTGACTAGTTTTACTGGTGTTTTTTTATTAATCGGTTTTATGTTTTTTGCCACACCTTATGCCAGAGCTGAAACCAATCTTATTCCTAATGCCTCGGTTGAAACAGGAGTAGGGACTTATCCTAACTTTTGGTCACGAGAAAAAGTGGGCAACAATATATCGGTTTTTCAATATGCAAATAATGGTCAAGAGGGTAAAAAAAGCATGTCGATTAATGTCACTAAATATACCGCTGGACATTCTGGTTGGTTTTTTAATCCACTCAACATTTCCCCTAATGCCACATATGTTTATTCGGAATATTACAAAGCG
The DNA here is from genome assembly GCA_043722755.1 of Candidatus Parcubacteria bacterium. Taxonomy (GTDB): domain Bacteria; phylum Patescibacteriota; class Minisyncoccia; order Phycocordibacterales; family CAIZLB01; genus CAIZLB01. The sequence continues at coordinate 8,586 of JAYSOO010000069.1, read as the reverse complement.
ACTATGCCGACCGAAATATATCTTAGAGTGACCAATGTCAGCGGAACGACCAGTGACATTTTGCTTGGCCAGGTGAATTTTTCTAGTGAATGGAAGCAAGTGTCTTTGGAATTTACCACTCCAGGAGATGTCAAGACTGTGACTATTGTGCACAAGACCAGAGCAATAGGACTCCTTCAGACTGATAATTTTTTCTTAGCTATCAAAGGCACCAGTACTCCACCCATCTCTCCACCTCAGATTGACAATATCATCCCCAACCCTTCCTTGGAAACTGTCAATCCGGATAATGAAAATTTGCCTATTTCTTGGAACATTAAAAAAGCAGGAAACAACGATGCGGTTTTTAGTTATTTAACCTCAGGTTTTACAGGATCTCGTAGCCTTCAGATTAAAATTACTAATTTTACCAGCGGCGTAGCGTACTACGAATTTGCCTCTCAACCTATTAAAGCGGGTCAGACTTACGAATTTTCAGTCAAATACAAAGCTGATACCTATGCTGAGGTAGATGCATTTATTACCATGAACGATGGCAGTACAGAGTATCAATACCTTGGGGTTTCTTACCCCTCCAATAATATTTGGAGTACTTTTACCACTCGAGTTACATTGCCTGCCAATGCAAAATCAATCTCAATTTACAGTTTATTATATACTGCCGGAACATTGGTCACTGATGATTATTCCATCACTCCAGTGACCATTGTTCCTTTTCAAGCCCCGATTGTCACTTTGACCTTTGATGATTTTTTCAGTTCTTTGTACGACAATGCTTATCCAATATTCAAAAAATATAGTATGCCATCCACGACTTATTTGGTTAGCGGAGATATCGACCAGCCAGGCATAGTGACCAAAAACCAATTGAAAGAAATGTCTGATTATGGTTTTGAGTTTGGCTCCCACACCATCCATCATCCTCATCTACCCTTGCTTTCAAATACTGATTTAGATAATGAACTCAAACAATCTCGAGATCAGATTGCTTCATATATTAATCTTCCGGTGGATGCTTTTGCTTCTCCTTACGGGGAATATAATAGCAACGTCTTGACCCATATCAAGCAGTTCTATGATTCCCACCGTTCTGTAGATGTAGGGTATAATACAAAAGACAATTTTGACAAAAATAACATAAAAGCTATGAGCGTAACCTCAAACACTTCACCTGAAACAGTTCTTGCTTGGGTAGACGAAGCGATACAAAATAAGGCTTGGTTAGTATTGGTTTATCACGATATTATTAATAATGGACCTCTGTATTCCAATACCCCAGATCATCTTGATAAAGTACTCTCCGGTCTCAAAGATAGAGGGGTTAGTGTCAAAACCAATAAACAAGCTTTATCCGAAATATTTCCTCAAATATAAAAGAGGTGTATTTAATCGATCCACATAGTTCGAATATCTTAACTACAAGAGTACTTCTATTTTGATAAATCAAAATATGTCGCACCACACACGCAGCGATAAATAGTAACAAGATGGAAAAAAGATATTATTTTACTTCAGCTATAAGTGCATTAAGTGTTGGACTACCGCTCCATTTCTTAACAATGAGACTCAAAGGGATCTCTCCAAGTTTTGTCTTGATATCAGCATCTAGCGCTCGACATGTTGGGTACCAGGAAGCTTTAAAAAAAAGAAGTCGCTTTTGACAGAGCGACTTTTTTCTTTGTGACATATACCACTACTTGGACTCAAACAATCCCAGCCTATTTCCTTCGGGATCATCAAACTGAGCATAGAAGCCCATATCGCCCATCTTTTCTTTCTCCAATATCACAACACCACCCTTCTCAACTATTTTTGTTAAAGCACTATCAATGTCCTCAACTTCAACAACCACTGTCGGAGTCATAGCCCTTTCTCCTTTTTTTTGCAATCCACCATTGATAGCACCCGGTTCCACAGACTTACCATCAGTATCTGACTCAGATGTCATTACTGACATATAATTATTATCCCAATCTTTAAATTTCCATCCAAAAACACTTTGATAAAATTCTTTTGAAGCCATAAGGTCATCGGCCGGAATTTCAAAATGTACTACTTTGTTTTTATTCATAGTTTTTATTTTTTTTAAATTATAAGTTAATAATGTAAAATAAGAGACCAGTAAGACATTCGGTTGACAGTTACCTATCTCCGGATCGCCTTCACGATAGCGATAAGCACGACTGCACCTATAAGTGCCACAATGAAACTATAAATATTAAAGCCTGTTGTTCCTGATTGTCCAAAAAAATTCATAATATAACCCCCCAACACAGCTCCTACAATACCTACAATTATGTTAATAATAGCTCCTTGCTCAGCATCTGTTTTCATTATAAGTGATGCTATCCAACCTACTAAAGCTCCAAATATTATCCATAGTATTATTCCCATATATTTATTTTTTATTTTTTTATTAGATTAATAATAATTAATTGATAATATTAATAATGTCAGCTATATAATTATATGACTGATAACTTAATTTTATTAAACTTATAATTATAAAGCAATATGCACCAAAAAACCCTTTAACAGCCAACTCTTTGACATCTAGAGCAATTATTAACTTAAAATTCCGTTATGTATATGAACTTATTCAGTGATATAATGTAATTATGTCAGTACAGGAAACGTTGAAAGGATCGTATGACAGATTAAGTCTGTCATATAAATCATTGTAGAAAATGATTAAAACCCCTCAACCGAACAAAAAACTACTAGGCTATGACTGAAGATTCTAAGCTCTTTTTTTTATTCACAATATGTTCTATACTACAAAACAACATGGACACCAGCTTAAAATTAACCTTTATATCAGGATTAAAAGATATCGTTCTAGACGAACTAAAAGAATACAAAGAATTGCATGTGACATCAGAGTCTGACAACGCGGTATATTTAGAACTGCCTGATACATTTAAAAATATTTTATCTTTGAAAAGCATAGCCAGCGCATATATCGCAACCAGAGACAGAAAGCTGAACCCAAGATACATCAATAAGCACAAATCAGTACTTGGCAATCTGATAGAGGCTGTACTAGGAGAAAATACAAAAGATTTTAAAACCTATAGACTGAGATGTGCAGGGTCACAATCAGCAGAGATTATTGAAATAGAAAAATACATACAAGATACATATAGATTAAAAAAAGCTGACGAGTCTTCAATGGAAATATATATAAGTAAAATAAACGAAGATCTCTGGGAAATAAGCGTCCGACTGTCCCCTCGTCCACTGTCCGTAAGAAATTATAAAACCTCGAACATAAAGGGTGGACTTCATCCAAACATCGCCTATGCGATCAATAGCTTTTGCAATTTGCATTTGATTAAATCCTATCTAAATATTTTCTCAGGTTCTGCTACACTTCTTATTGAAGCTGGAATTGTAAATCCAAATCTTAAGCTTATAGGACTTGATAATAATAAGAAAACAAACTCATTGGCCATACAAAATATCAAGAAGGCCAACTTGATAAAAAATATTCAAATCAAAACTGCCAACATAAATGATACTCCAGATTTTGGAACATTTGATGTCATAACCTCAAATCTCCCTTTCGGAATGCAAATATCCAAAGGTGAAGACCTGAATGCACTATATCAAACATTCATCAATTATTGTGAAAAAAATTTAAATCAAAACGGAATATTGGCTATATACACGACAGAAGATGAGATACTTAAACATATAATAAACCAATCTAAATTCAAGATTATCAAAACTGTAAGCATAACGATTCCGACTTCTGTTAATTCATACATACATCCTAAAATTTTCGTGTGTAATTTGTTATACTAAATACATGACACAAGAATCTATATACAACCCCGCAAATTATGATGCAATTCCATTTAAAGAAAGGTTAGAATTTCAAGTATGCTTGATACAATTTATGCTTGGACCAAATATAGCGGAAAAATCAAAAGCAGAAAGATTTCCCTTAGAATATGAGTGGGCTAATCAATATGCAAAAAAAGTAAGTGAATTAATCGATAATCCGATAAATACAGAAGTGAGAGAATTAATTTTTGCTCACCGTTATCAAACAGCTTCTGAACTTTTGTCACCTTTATTGCAAGCAGTAGACAATCATCAGCATCCAAAAATTGCAGCGTAGCAATCGACTTTACTTGATTAAAATTAATTAAAAACTAATTTTCTCTCCATTTTTTAAGGTAATTCCAAATACAATATCTTTTAATTTTGATGAAATTTCTTTTTGACTGGCTTCACTAAATTCTTTAATGCTTCCTTCTGGAAAATTGGCAAACCGAGTTGCGCCTATTCTTGTTTCAAACTCATGACATGTTTCGTCGTAAGCCAGACGAAATAATTCTCCAGAAGAATAGTGTCCCGCCCCAGCATCTCCAATTCCTAAAAATGAGCTCACTTTATATGATGTCGTGCTCGCGACCATTGTTGATTTTAATCCGGTGTAACCTGTAGGTTGAGCATTCAGACAAGTGGCAACAGTTTTCAAATCCGTTCTATTTTTAATACGCACACCAGCAGACTCAAAATTTGTTACTGTATATACTGTTCCTTTATAATACAGACAGTAGTCAAAATCTGCATCACAAGGAGGTATATAGCTATTGATCAACAACTGATCGTTATTTGATGCCAAACCAAAGTCTTCAGGCGTTGTAAAAGTTATTATTCCATTGGATTGAATAGTGTACTTGTAAGGCTCTGTAGTGGTCGCTACCGACACTTTATCCACAATAGGCTCTTCAGGTTGTTTATTTCCAAATTGTTTTGATGTCACAGCTATAATCATCAGTATTATCACTGTTATTATTAGGTTTTTATTGTTCTTATAAAAATTCATATATGTAGTATATCATTTAAAATTCTATATGGTACAGATTATATTTTATATAAAATATGCTCAATAATCATTAAAAAAACATCAGTCTTACTTGATGTTTTTTTATATATTGCCCTCATTTTTCATTGACTAAAAATTTGAAGTGGTGAATGTTGATGGCAGTGTAATATTTTCATTGCCTACAGCATCTCTAACATATGCTAAAAAATAATAAGTAGTGTTACGTGACAAATTTGAAAGTGTAGCATTATGAGAACCACTTGGTACAACATTGGCTATAACAGAAGTACCACTCACTGTAACAGCTGGTGATTCCTCTGTTCCTTCGATTATAGTAATTGGAGAATTACTATAATATACAACACCAGCAGTATTTTGGGTTGTATTCCATGCTATATTGGCTTGTGATCCTGACAGGTTTACATTTATTGGACCAATAACCTTTGCATTTGATACAGACCCTCCAATTGCATTCATTTGAGCGTTTATAACAGGTAAGGTTTGAGGTCCTACACGACCAACTGGGCTTATTCCATTTCTTACTTGAAATCGAGCAACAGCGGCCCTGGTTAATCCCCCAAAGTAACCAGTTACCAAACCTTGTGGATAAATGCTTGCATCTCTAGCTAAAAATGACTGCAGCAGGCTAATATCTGAGCCATACATTCCAAACTGCAATTGACGATTTAAAGTAGCAGCTTTTACAAAAAATGGAGCCGACACAATCAATAAAGCCAAGGTGGCAACCATTCCTATTTTATTAAATGATGTATTTTTTTTCATATATTTTGTTTATTATTAGTTTATAATGGTTTTTAATGGATTGAGCACTTTGTCATACTAGAACTTGTATACAAATTCTTTAACACAAAGTGATTCCGGAATATGACTAATAATTGTCCGCTCTACGTTCTATTACTAATCAAAGTAGCTGGATGCAGTTATTTCTTACCCTTGAAATCCTTACGGACATAATAATTATACATCTCACTTTTAAAGATACACAAGCAAAAGTTGAGTCGGACGGTATTTTATTTTTGAAAAAGTATTGTTAAATAAGGGTTTATTTATCGCAGTTGACTTTATGATAATATGTTTTATTATTTAATTTTCTTGCACAAAGCATTCAAAAACTTTTCATCTTTTATGATAATTTTAATCCATAGTGTATACACTTTTGTTTCTCTCACTCTACGTCGTTAATAAATATAGAAAAAGCTTCATGCAATAATCATTTTACATGAGCCTCTAATTTTTCTATACTTCCAACAATATCACCTTCTGGACTTACTTATGAGATTGATGATTTCTGACATTAGACAAATAATAACTGATTTGCCTTATATTTTCAATGTAGTATACCACACTTCAGCTAGCAAGCTTTTAACCTCCTGATCTGAAACTTTTTCAAAGTGTCTATAATATTTTCGAATGCACCCAAAATTTTCTATAACTGTTTTTAAGACGATAAGGTTGTCAGAAACACTTTTCACAGAATAAACCATTTCAGACAGCATAATAGGTGTAACTACCACTATCTGTGAAGGTTGTCTCTTTCTAATCTCATTAATTGCTGAAAAAAGGCTAAAACCCGATTCTACCCCATCATCAACAATGATGGCTATTTTTCCTTTTGGATCAACAGGCTTATGGTGTTCTAAATAATTTTTCTTATCTTTTACTATTTCCTTTTTATCTCTGAAAATTTCATCTTCCAGCCACTGCTTATCGGTAAACATTTCAATATTTTTGATAGTTGACTGATCAGTTTCCGATACAGCACCTATAACATAATGAGCATACTTTGGGTGTTCTATTTTCTTGGTTACGATCAACTCTAGAGGTATTCCAAGCTGTTTTGATATTTCATATGCTACTATTACCCCCCCTTTAGGTAAAGCATATAGAACTGCATTTAATTTTTTATAACCGGTCAATAATTTTGCTAATTTTTTTCCAACTGTGTGTCGATCTTTAAACATATTATTATTTTTTATTTTAATTAGATTAATAAACAAATTTTGCAGAAGACAACAACTTCGCTGTCTTTGTCATGTTTAACGTTTATCAAATAATAATATATAGACTGAGGCTTTAAGAATTTTAAAATTTAACATACGGACAAAAGACGTGCATATTTTTTAAATATTAATATTTTGTTATATATAAATTTTATTGTTCAGTGGCATCAACACCTATATCTAACTATTTTCTAAAAATTAAAAATAGTTTTTTGTTTATGGACCATAAAGAACCCTTTATCAGATATAATCAAATCAAGTCTTTACCTAAAATTAGAGACGAGATAGCACGGCATAGTATAAATAAAATACAATGCTCGGAATCTTATCTCTCAGCTGTCAGACCTGAAAGTATACGTAAATGGGTTAAAATAGTACAAAAGCAAATATTTTAAATAACAATTTTTATTAAAAAATAACTTTATCAATTAATAAAAAATACATTTGAATATTTGTTTATCGGACTCAATAGTCCTTTAATAACAAAGTAATTACTGAAAGATATTAATAATTGTCCGATTAATATAGTTATCAGAATTAGGTAGAATTATTTCTCTACGGACATATTAAATATATCCACACTTTTTAAATAAATCAAGGGCAAATACTGAGTAAAAAATAAAAACAAAAAACAACGTTGTAAATAAAAGGTTTTTTTAACATATTGACTTTGCAGATATTTGTATTACTATTTTTTATCGAACAAAGTTTGATTTAACAATCGAGTTTGATTTTTATTAATGTCAAAATCATATTTATAAATATAGTCATTGATAATGATAGCAATTTTTGCTTTTATGATACTTAAGAAGCTTATATTATCAAATTTAACAATGCTATTTGAGAACATATCAACCTCAAATCTTTTCTGCCCTGTTTCTCCAGAGACTGTAAAAATGTTTCTTTGATTCCTTATATTTATAGCGGACAAGGAATATCTACCGTTATAATCAGATATTGCAACATCAATAATTTTTTTGTTATATAGTAGATATACGTCCGTATAAGGCTTTGAAATTCCTTCAAATATAACTGAATTTTTAGGTAAAATCATTTTTTCCAAATCACCTAAGGTAATAGATGATTCTTTTTTAAAAATATTGAATATATCATATGTTTGACCAAAGTTTGGTACACCACCGCCAGAACCGCCGCCTATTGAAGAATTATTTTTTACCACACAGGCGGATGTATCATATGTACAAGAACTGGTGCAAGAAAGAGTGCCTTCTGAAAAGCCTGCTAGAGAGCAGGTATTATTTGATACAGAATTACCGTCACATTGCTCATCAAAGTCCACTATACCATCACCGCAACCGTATACACGAGCAGAAACATACACATCGATAGCAATCACTTTATCTGGTGTCAACATGCAAATAATCAACAGTAGACAAAAAAATACATTATATTTACTGACCATAGTCCTTAGACTTTTACTCCTTAAGGAGTGCTAATCTGGCTTTTTTAATAATCCATTTATTATATTTTCTCAAACTGATTATTCCAAAAAATCCAACAAATACTATCAGTAATATAAACAGTAGCAGAAGTTGCCATGGAAGAACAAAAAAAGTGAACGTTTCTTTTGTCGCATTATTTACTGATTCACCCCAAGATAGATTTATCACAGCAGTGTAAAAACCAATATGAAAATTCTTTAATTGATATAAAGCAGTATTGAAGAATCCTTCAGGTTTAGAGTCTTTGTCTCCCCACACAGTC
>JAYSOO010000068.1:0-9584 GCA_043722755.1 Candidatus Parcubacteria bacterium | reverse complement strand
ACATTGCTGATTTCGTAAAGAGATTCAACGATGCTACACAAGCTTTAGCCGGCAACACTGTTCCTGTTGTGATCAGTGTATATGACGATAGATCTTTTGATTTCATCATGAAGACAGCTCCTGCTGCCGAGATGGTTAAAAAAGCTATAGGCTTAGAGACAGGTTCAGGTACGCCAAACTCTAAAAAAGCTGGTAAGATTACAAAAGCTCAAGTTAGGGAGATAGCGGAACGTAAAATGGTTGATATGAATGCATTCAACATTGAAGGTGCTATCAAGATGATTGAAGGAACGTGTCGTTCACTCGGTGTTGAGGTTGTAGACTAATCTACATATAAAAAGCGTCACCGAAAGGTGGCGTTTTTTGTTTTGTGATATTATGTTTATATGAATATACATTTGCTGCTCATCTCAATCTTAGAAGGATTAACAGAATTTCTTCCAATATCATCAACTGCTCATCTTATTATTTTTTCAAAATTAGTTAACTTAAATTTAACAGATGAGTATGTAAAATTTTATTTATTGTTTGTCCAGCTCGGCGCCTTGCTTGCTGGTGCGTCGCTTTTTGCAAAGAAAATTTTTACAGATAGAAAATTGTTTACAAATATAGTTGTAAGTTTTATACCAAGTGCAATCGCTGGTTTTATTTTTTATAAAATGTTTAAGAAATTGTTAGAAGGGAATATATTATTGATGGCAACCATGCTTATTATTGGAGGTGTTGTGTTTATATATATAGAAAAAATTTTTTTAAAGAAAGAGAATATTATTCAAAAACAAAAAGATGTCTTAACTATAAAAGATGCTTTTATAGTAGGACTTGCTCAGGCTGCTGCTATTATTCCAGGAGTTTCAAGGTCAGGTGCCACTATCATTGCTGGTGTGTTTAGAAATATTAAAAAATCTGTGATTATCGAGTATACGTTTATATTGGCACTGCCAACATTGGGTGCTGCAGTGTTGTATGATGCATATAAGTCGAGAGAGATTTTTTCTATGATATATGGGTATGGTGAATTGATAACAGGATTTATTTTAGCTTTTGTGTCTGGATATACAATGCTGTTTATTTTGAGAAAATATTTAACTCGGATATCTTTGAACTTCTTTGGGTGGTATAGGATTGTGTTGGCTACTGCCATATTTATTGCGTTATATTAAGTAAAAAGTCAAGCGCTCATAAAAAATCAAAAATGATATAATCACCACAATGACCAAAACTAAACAAGTATCAACTATTGAAATCAAAAAAGAACCTGTGCAAGTTCTGAGACCATCTTGGGATGAGTATTTTATGGAGCTCGTAGAAACAACTGGTCATCGCGCAACATGCAATAGAGGACGCTCAGGATGCGTGATAGTGAAAGATAAAAGAATTTTGACCACTGGATATGTCGGATCACCTATGGGTGCCAAACACTGTGATGAGGTGGGACATGAGATGCATAAAGTAACTCATGATGACGGAACAGAAACGACTCATTGCATCAGAACTATTCACGCTGAACAAAACGCTTTAATACAGGCATCACGAGTTGGAGTGTCTCTTCAAGGTGCGACTCTATACTGCACCATGACGCCATGTTATACCTGTGCCAAGCTGATTATTAATGCAGGTATTGTTCGAGTAGTTGCTAAAAAAGATTATCAATCATCAGTTCAAAGTAAAAGAATTTTTAAAGAGACAAAAGTAAAGCTTGAAATACAAGATAAAAATATTACAAAATATTAATTTTAAAATATATGCAATTAAAATTTAAGAAACTTCATCAAAATGCAAAGATACCGAGTTATGCGTACACAGGTGATGCTGGTTTAGATTTATATACATCAGAAGATTTGATTATAAAAAAAGGCGAAAGGAAATCAGTCGCACTTGGAATTGCGGTTGAAATACCGGAAGGATATGTAGGGATATTGTTTGATAAAAGTGGCCTGTCTCATAAGTATGGATTGAAAAGTTACGGAGGTATTATTGATTCAGGATATAGAGGTGAGATACATGTAGGTATGATGAATCTATCAGATGCTGATTATCAGTTCAAGGCAGGAGATAAGATTATACAGATATTGATCATGCCTATACCTAGATGCGATATAATGGAATCTGATAAGTTATCGGAATCAGATCGAGGTGAAGGTGCTTTTGGAAGTAGTGGGAATACATGAAAAGGTTGAATTATTTTAATAAATGAGTACACTTAATTAAGTAAGTAAGACAATATGAAAAAAATCATCATAATCGAAGGAATAGATGGCTGCGGAAAAGATTTTATAAAAGATTCTATAGTAAATTATCTTGGTGAAGAAAATGTTTCAACATTTCGTGAGCCTGATGGTCATTTTAGAAATATCCTAAAACAGTCGGTTGGAAAATTGTCCATGATGGACGAGTATATGACTATGTGGATTGGGAGATTTGTATTATGGTTGAATCAGATTGTGTCTGACAAAACCGGAGAACATATTATCGTAAATAGATCTTATCCATCAACTTATGCATATCAGATTGAAGGTCGTGGTTTAGGTGAATATCGTCAGTCATTCTTTTTTTGGAAAAAACAACTTTTATCTATGGTTCAAGAATCAGGGGTAGAGGTTCACCATATATACCTAAGAACAGATGTAAAAGTCTCCCTTGAAAGGATAGGTAAGCGAGCTGGAGGTGAACTTGAGCATTTTGAGGAAGAAACTTTTCTAAAGAGAACCAAAGGTGGATATGACTTGTTTTATGGCGATAAGGGCAATTTTGCATCTAACGAGCATGTTCATGTCATAGATGCTAATCAGGGTAAGGATGATGTTTTTGTACAGGTTAGAAAAGCGCTTGATTTGTAAGATTAAAAATTATAAAAGCCGGTCCAAGTAAGGGCTGGCTTTTTACATTTTATTAATTCCTCGGAGCTTTGCTCCGGCACATGGACAAACAAAGTTTGTTCCATGTGATACTTCGATGCGTAGCACTCGGGGAGGTATTCATTCCAATAGTATAAATTTTGTGTTCTAGATATATTTTTAATGTCAAAGTATCTCGGTTGTGGGTTTGTGATGTGTCTACTTTATGGGGTACAGTTCACTGATTTGAACGCAGTGAAAATCTGCGGGACGAGAAAGCGTAGCTTTCGTGAGGGATGAGAAAATGGCAAAGGTGTACTGAACATGTAATGTTCGAATCCCTCCTATAAAATAACGAATGTAATGAGTATATTTTATGTATGTAACACAAGGAGCTCTGCGACTATGTGTTATCTCCGTCTCTACTAACACATAAAAGTATCGGTGTCAACCCATTCGTAATGGTTCACTAGCTTGGACGGAAATCATATACAATACGAAACATGTCATACACACAAAACCCACATATGCCAAAAGTACGCCGTGATGCAGCACTAGTGGTAAAACAGGGGCATAGTAAAGAAGAAGTTGGAAGACGTTTTGGAGTAGGTTCAAGTACAATACATAAGTGGGTAACCAAATCAGAGAAGTATGGAACACATGTCATACCAACCCTTTCATCAAAACCAAAAACATCATCCAAAACAATTAAGTGATGAGACTGTTTGGAGTATTTTTAAACAGAGATTAAAACATAATAGATGTTCAGAAATAGTTCATCAAGAATTACTTAACCAAGGAATCAAAACATCCCTTTCTTCAGTCAAAAGAATACTTGATCGAGAAGGTCTACTCAAAAAGAAAAGTAAGTGGAAAAGATATCATCCACCTGTAGACCGACCATACCCTCTAAAACCAGGAGATTTAGTCCAAATGAACACTATACATCTGATGACTGGACCAAAGAATCGAATCTATGTGTTCACGTTGATCGATGTTTACTCTAGATTGGTTTATGCAAAAAGTTATGAAAAGATGAGTAGTAAAGTAACTCTACGTTTTGTAGAAGAAGCACGAAGATATTCAAAGTTTGATTTCAACATGTTTCAATCTGATCACGGACCTGAGTTTGGTCGATGGTTTATTGATAGATCAAAAGTGAATCACCGACATACAATAGTTGGTAAACCAAATGATAATGCTCATATTGAAAGATTTAATCGAACATTACAAGAAGAATGTTTAGACAGAGTTCTTACAAATCCCAGAGATATTAATTGTGCACTTAGAAAATATTTGTCATACTACAATCAAGAACGATTACATTTAGGTATTCAGATGCAAACACCAAATCAATTAGTAGTTAGCTCCGTCCAAGCTACTGGTTAGAATACGCTTGTATTGCCAATATATTATTTTAATGTTATGGTATTTGTGTTCCAGAACGGTTTCTGGTAAAGATCTTTAAATTTTAAACCAAACTACAACAATGAGCATCAAATATGTAATTCGCAATATCGCAGTTCAGCCGACGAAGTTTTGCAATCTCGACTGCACCTATTGCTATCTGCCGTTCCGTACCAAAAATACGAGAATGAGTTCGGATATATGTCTAAGGCTTGCAGATCAAATTCGCGAGCTTTCCGAAAGTGATCTTGTTACACCCGTGAAGATAGCATTTCATGGCGGGGAGCCTTTGGCTGCCGGAACCGTTAATTTCGAACAGTTGGTCATACCCTTTGAAAGCTTGAGACGCGACGGTCTAATTGAATACACTCTTCAGACTAACGCAACCCTAATCACAAAGGAGTGGTGTGCATTCTTCGAAAAGTATCGCATTCATGTCGGTGTCAGCATTGATGGCCCGAGAGAGTGCAATATCCTCCGAAAGGACAAGAGGGGCAGAGAGAGCTACGATGAGATCATGAAAGGAATTCGGCTTCTGAAGCAATATCGGATACCTTTCTCGTGCATTGCAGTTGTCGACAATCAATCGGTCGACTCACCTGAGCTGCTGTATGATTTTTTCCTTGGCTTGGGATGCTACCAGGTTGGATTCAATTTTGTCGAAATAATGGGAATCAACGAAGGCGGCTCAAAATCTGGCGATGAAAAAGTCCTTGATTTTTGGTCAAGGGTATATGCACACTGGCGCATAAATCCCGGGATCAAGATTCGAGAATTGACAGATACATTGCTAAGAATGTCATTCGACGAGGAAGAAAATCACGAGGCGCTCTATGATTCTGAAAAGGATCTGTTTCCGTGCATTTCCGCAGAGGGAAATATCGTTCTTCTTTCCCCTGAATTTATGGACGGAAGCGGAACCGACGCGACGCAACTTGTGGTCGGAACAGTTTATGACACTTCTCTGAAAAAAATCCTTGAAAGTGCCCACGACGTAAGTTATGTTAATGACTTCAGCGAGGGCGTTGATAAGTGCAGGGATGAGTGTGATTACTTTGCCTACTGCAAAGGAGGGATGGCGGCAAACAAGCTCTATGAACACGGCACGTCAAATGCCACACTCACGACCTTTTGCAAGAATTCCGTCATCCATGTTGTCGAGGGTATATTGACAGGCATTGAAAACTAAATTAGAATGTTGGTCATTACTGACAGAATTCCTCTATTGGTAAAATTGAATTGAAATCATGAAAAACAGTACATTGGCATCCAGGATCAAGGCACAACGTAGCGCGATCCAAAGCGTGGTCGAGTCAACCTCGATCAGCAACAATTGTCCGAAGGACGATTGGAACAAAGGCTGGGGCAAGTGGGGCAAATAAGCCCGACTCCCAATTGAACCAAGTCCTCTTCGCTCACCGAGCGGGGAGGGCTTTTTTGTTGTAGAATACATATCATAATTATGCCATCAACAAAACAAATCATTTCAGCCCTAAAACCATATAAGCTGCTGCAGGAAATTATCAAAAAGCCGTCAAAGTTTTTTGACGTGAAAGACATCGTCATGCACGGCACGAACAATGACGTGGCAGACGAGGGGCTTGATGCAATGTATTCTCAAGACGGGCTGATCTATTCTACTGATGATATAGACTACGCCTTATTTTTGGCAGTCATTCAGCTAAGTGAAAAAGAGGGCGGCATGGCGAGCGTCGGATACAAAGGCGCTGAGATTCATGCTTCGGTTGATCAGGATTTTGTAAACGGCCAATCGCAATTCGTCAAAGGCAAGATATATATCTTCAATAAGAATGATTTCAAGAAAACAAAATCTAAGCATGAGTTCGTTTCAAAAACGGATATGATTGCGCCACTTGGTTTTGTTGAAGTTGACCCTCGAGATATGAAGGTCCCAGTTGCTGTTAGATTTTAATGATAATCAATATTGCGTACCCGACCCACAGTCCTCGGAAGCGATACTAAAAACCACCAACAATACTCTTACACCACTTGAAACTTTTGGTACTTAACCTATATGGCCTGCCAGAGTGTTATTTTTTATAGTCAACTGCAAAGCTGTTTGACAACTGACAAACAGATAGGGTACAATAAGTATACCGTTTCAAGGTCCTGGTTTTGTAAGCTAATTGCTGAAAAAATCAGTAGCATAGTATCTTTCTTTGAGGTTTAAGGAGTTGATCCTTGTTTCCTCAATATCAACCCAAGTCATTATCGACTCGGACAAGGATATTATAAACAAAACTCTCTGTAAAAAGGGAGTTTTGTTTTATATATGTAATTCCAATTAACTAGCTTTTTTGCTATATTAAACCCATATGTTACAAATAGTTGAGCTCATAAAAACAAACTGTATTTCTTTCTTGAAAATTAACTACATTTCAGACGAGGATATGGATAAAATAAAATTCGTAGTCGATATAAATAAAGATATTGACAGAGGGGATTTGTATACTAACTTTGCTCTTGTTACTGCAAAACTTTTGAACCAAAATCCTATAGTGATCGCTATCAATCTGGCTGAGTATTTACATCAACATCTTGATAAAACTATTTTCAAAAAAGTTGAAGCTGCCGATGCATATGTAAACTTTTATCTTGTAGATAGTTTTGAAATACCAAAAAATACAATTATTTACCACAAAGATTTTACGGGAAAAAAAATAGCTTACGAATATACTGATCCAAACCCGATGAAAGAATTTCATATTGGACATTTGATGGATAATACTATAGGTGAATCATTATCTCGTATTGGAGAGATTGCAGGTGCTACTATTAAAAGATATTCATATCAAGGTGATGCTGGGCGTCACTTGGCTGTAACTATGTGGGGACTTCGGTTTATGGATTTGCCTTGGCCTGATGCCGAAGGTATAACCATAACTGATAAAGTAAAGTTTTTAGGACAAGCTTATGCAACTGGAAATAAAAAACTTGCAGAAGCAAAGGAGAAAGGTGAAACTAGTGAAGAATATAAAAAAGCGATATCAGAGATAGAGGTTATGAATCAAAAGATTTATGATCGCTCAGATGAAGAGGTTAATGCACTTTATGATCAAGGAAGGGAATGGTCATTACAAAAGTTTGAAGAGCTTTATGAAATATTAGGAACAAAGTTTGATTATTATTTCTTTGAAAGTATCACGTCACCAATAGGATTAAAAATTGTAAAAGAAAATTTAAGCGCTACATCAAGCATTTTTAAAAAAGGAGAAAATGATGCCGTTATTTTTGAAGGAGAGGCCTATGGTTTGCATACTCGGGTATTTATCAATGCCAAAGGTATTCCGACTTATGAAGCCAAGGAGATCGGCTTAGCGAAGACAAAATATGATTTATGGAATTTTGATAGAAGTATTGTGGCTACCGCCAATGAGCAAAACGAAGTTTTTAAGGTTACAAATAAAGTTATAACTTTATTGATGCCTGAGATAGGTTCAAAAATGGAGCATATAAGTCATGGGATGATGAAGTTGGTTGGAGAGAAAATGAGCTCAAGAACAGGAAAAGTTATTGCAGGGGATGAGCTTGTTGAAGATATGATGGCTGCATCATATGAGAAAATGAAAGACCGTGACCTTACCGAAGAAGAGAAGAAAAATATTTCTCGTGATGTTGCTGTTGCGGGAATCAAGTTTTCAATATTAAAACAAAATTTTAGAAAAGATATTATTTTTGATAAAGAAAAATCATTGTCTCTCGAAGGGGATTCTGGTCCATATATACAATATGCAATTGTACGTATAAACTCTATTGAGAAAAAAACTGCAGGATTGTCTTTTTCTGAGGTGAAAAGTGAAGTAACTCCAGAGGCACAAAACCTAAATAGAACATTGTGGAGATATGATCACATGTGTTACAAAGCGATTGATGAATTTGCACCACAATATATTGCTCAGTATCTGATTGATGTTGCATCGAGGTTTAATAGTTTTTATAGTAAGAATAAGATTATTGAGGATGAGAAGGTTCATAAAGAATTATTGGAGTTGTGTGTGAAGACTAGAAGTGTGTTGACACAAGGATTGACGACGCTTGGGATCAGGGTGGTGGGGAGGATGTAGAATTTAAATTGTCAGAGCAAAATCTTTTGCTGTCATGACTGTTATTTTTAATCCTTTATAGAAATACTCACCTATGTCACTGCGAGTTACAATAATATATTCCTGTATATTAAGCTCTTTTGACGCATCGTACAGAGCCCTCATCTCTCTTTCTCTTGTTACTATGTCTGTAATACTAAAACAAACCTGTACAGCTTTTATAATCACTTCTTGTTTTTTAAGTAAAAAATCTATTTCATAATTATTTTTTGTTTTAAAATAAAAAAGGTTTTTATTTGGTCTGTATCCATTTTTAATAATTTCTGTAAAGATAAAGTTTTCAAACTTTTTTGCCTCCATATCAGAGAGTGCTACACTTTGTTTTATGAAACGGTTGTCAACTAGGTATGATTTTTTGTTTGATTTGTATTGTAAACTAATTTTTGTTTTAAAAGGAAATAAATCAACACACAGATACGTGTCATATATGTATTGCATATATTTTCTTACTGTTATTTCACTTTTTAAACTAAGTGATTCTTTAATTTTTTTATAACTATAGATGTTAGACACATTGGCACTCAGTATTGCATATAAGCTTTTAATAATATCAGGATTTCGTATCTTATATCTACTCACAATATCTTTGTACAAAATAGAATCTTCCAAACTTTCTATGTATGAATTTGGTTCATAATTATTTAACAAGATATCTGGAAAACCACCAAGCTCATAAAATCTTTTAAAATCATCATTTGCATACTCTTTGTATGAAAATGGCAGTATCTCAATCTCAATATGTCGTCCTGTAAGATGGGTCGCCAGTTCTTTTGATAAAAGGTTTGCATTTGATCCTGTCAGAATAATATTAAAACCTCTTCTGTGAAGAGTATTTACCCAAAGTTCCCATTCATATAAGTTTTGAATTTCATCAACAAAAATATTTTTTAAATCTTTTCCATACACAGCTTGAATGGCATCATCTAGAAGAAGGTGATTGTCTACTTTTGATAAAAAACTGTCATCAAAGTTTATATATATAAAATCCTGATTAAGCTCTTTAATAAGACTTAGGGCAAAAGTGCTCTTACCTGCACGTCTCGGGCCTATGATTGCTTTTATGATATCCTGCTTCATAAGTCTTAGAGATTCATCAAATTTTGCTCTTTTATGCAAGTTTTTTGTAAGTAAGGTCTTTAATTCATCTTTTTGTATGGTTATTATTTCTTGTAACATATATTATAATATAGCATAAAGGTGTTTTTTGGTCAAATAT
>JAYSOO010000067.1:0-9608 GCA_043722755.1 Candidatus Parcubacteria bacterium | reverse complement strand
TAAACATAAGACTATATGGTGAATTATGTATAGAAATAGTATCGACATGCATAAAGTATATCAAATAATGAAGTGTCGGTACTGTTGACAAAAGGGTGTAGTGTGATAATATATAAGAGCAGTACTTACATACCAGCCAGGGTAAGCTCGAGATGCGAAGGGATGAGTTGATTAATCTCCGCTTCGCATCTCGGGCCAACCCGCTGAATCTTTACAAACTCGGAATATCATTGCTACATGCAATTGATATCTGAGTTTTTTTATTGTATTGTTAGGTTGACCCTGGGGTTATTTTTTTATTATCTCAGTCTGGCTGGCATTATCAAGAACCTCATATCCGAGATCTTTGATCCTGTCTCTCAATTCATCCGATTTTGCAAAGTCTTTGTTTGCTCGGGCAAGGTCTCTTTCATCTTTTAATTTTAATATTTCTTCTGGAATGATATCTTGTTCCAAAAGTTTTAATCCTAGTATTGAGTCAAATTTTTCTATAATGTTCTTGCTAATATTTTCATCATTAACTAGGTCCCAAAGGTGGGCTAAAAGCTTTGGTGTATCTAAATCATTCTCGATAATTTCTGTAATATTTTTTTCTATAGAATTTTCGTCAATTTCTTTTTCGTTTTTTAAAATTTCTCTAATGCGATTTTTTAATCTATTGTATGCAGTTTGAGAAGCTTGTATGTCTGTCATTTCAAAGAAAACAGGCTGACGGTAGCGAGTTTGCAATAAAAAGTAACGATAGGATAGAGGGTTAATGTTTTGTGCTTCCAGATCGTTGATGGTAATAAAAGTACCATCTGACTTACTCATCTTCCTATCTTTCCAATTTAGGAAAGCCCCGTGCATCCAGATGTTGGCCAGGGGAGCGTGGTTTGCGCATTCGCTTTGTGCTATTTCGTTGTTATGATGTCCTGGAATATGATCAATACCACCAGTGTGAATATCAAAAGTGTTTCCAAGATATTTTCGAGCCATGGCAGAACATTCTATATGCCATCCTGGAAATCCCACACCCCAAGGGGAATCCCATTCCTGTTGACGTTTTTCACCTGCCAGAGAAAATTTCCACAATGCAAAGTCATATGGCGTGTGCTTTTCTTCATTAAATTCAACCCTGTGTCCAGCTTGCAAGCCTTCAAGATTAATGTTTCCCAATTTTCCATAGGTTGGATATGTTGATACGTTAAAATATACCCCATCTGTTGTTTTATATGCATGACCTTCTGCTTCTAGCTTTTGTATCATTTCAATTTGTTCGGGAATATTGTCTGTTGCACGAGGGAAGGATGAGTTGTCTGTCTCGATATTTAGTTTTTTTAAATCTTCAAAAAAAATATTTATAAAAAAGTCAGCGATTTCTTTTGCAGTTTTGTTATTTTTTCTGGCAGCTTTTTCTATCTTATCTTCACCTTCATCAGCATCAGATACAAGATGACCTACGTCGGTAAAATTGATTACTTGCTTTACTTTATATCCTGAGAATTCAAAAGTACGGCGGAGTGTATCTGCAAAAACGTACATTCGCATATTTCCAATATGTAAATAATCATAAACAGTTGGACCACAGTGATACATCGAAACCTCTCCTTCTTTGATAGTTTTAACTTCTTCAATTTCTTTGCTCATGGTGTTATAGAGTTTTATGGACATTTTTTGATTATAACTTATTTACTATTTTAATGTAATATGAGTATAATGGATAGTATGATAAAAACAATACAGCTCTTAAGAGAGTCTTACAAAACTTACAAAATAAATTTTAAGAAAATACTTTTGATGACACTGCCAATTTTATTGGTTACGTACTTTACATCTTATTCATCGGCAAATGTTGCCGTTTTATTGGGCAGTAGGATGTTAAATTCAAGTTTGCTTTTTTATGGTTTATTGGTACTGGCTACTCTTTTGATAACTTCTTTATTTTTAGCACCTGCACTGAATAGGTCTGTACAAAAAAATGAAGATAACGGAATTTTCAATGTTAAGGAAGGGTATTTTTTTCAAAAAAGAAATATCTGGAAATGGATTATGTTGAATGTGTGGGGTGCACTGTATGTGTTTTGGAGAATGTTGCCTTACATTGCTGTGGCAAGTCTGATCATTGTTTTGGGAACTACAAACAAAGATAGTCTGACTGACTTAACAGCTATAACACTTTCAGTCTTTGCAGGGTTAGTTGTGTTGATCGGTATATTATTAAACATCACTCGTTTCATTCTGTTCAAAACAATTTTCTTTTCAAAAGAAATATCGCCAAGAGATGCGGTTAGAGAATCTGTAGCATTGGGTGTAAAAAATAGTGCTGATATTTGGAAAATAATTTTGACTATGATACTTGTTGGCTTGACCTTAACAATGATTTCAATCGTTCTTGAATTGCTCGGATCAATGTTTGGGATGACAGAAAAAGGGGTAGATATTTTCCTTTCTCCAATCATCTCGGTATTTATTGCGACACCGATGATATTTATCATTATCGCAAAAGGATATGTAAAAATTACGAATGAGGCAGTTGCTGTGCCAACAGTTGATACTGTATAAACTCATTAGTTATCTGTATTAATAAAAAAACGCGAGTCCTGTTAGGAAACGCGTTTTTTTAATTTAGGTTGATTAATGTGTGTGAGGTGCGACATTCGGAACTGCGGGAATTGAAGTGGTTGATATTTCTCCATTCGAATCTATGATAGTTTCCATGACTGGTTCGATAAGTCTTGGACTAAGGCTGTCTAACAGAAACCAAAGTCCTAAAGTTAAGAGGATTGCGACAACGATACGCTTGAGTGTGAAGCTGATCCTGTACTCTTGCCAAGTAAAAGAAAGATATGCGATTAGTAATCCAAGCGAGAGTAAGATTGCACCAAATGTTGGACTGTCTAGATAGTGTTGGGTTGCCCCGCTAACCATTCCTGTTCCGAAAGAAATTATTACTGAAATTAACACATATGCAAGAAGTTTGTTAATCTTTTCACCTTTGTGTTGAATCATAACTCCAACAGCGAATAAAAGAGCACCAAGAGCTATGAGTGTGATGTATTTGGAAGTTGCACCGCCGAGCGTGCCGGCATGAACGACAGAGCCAGATATTAATCCAACTCCGACATATCGTGCCATGTGTGAGAAGAAGGATTCGTGTAGTGTTTTTTGCATATGAATTATTTTACCTTATATTTTGGATTTGTAAAATTTTATAATTTCGAAAAAATTCACCGCATAGTATTTGCAAGGATGAATTTATGTATCAGTGTGGTTGGGTTTTTACTCGACGTGGTGAGAGGAGAGGGTGATTTCATCACGGATCATCGCAAGTTGGTCGCGAAACATTTGAAGAGGGCTAAAAGGTAAAAATTACACCACAAAAATTATATTTAGTTTGTGATAAAATATTTTTCATGAAAAACTTTGACAAGTGGAATAAAAAGAAAAAACAAGTTGAAAATAAACAAAGAATAGAATATTCTGACGGTGATATTTTGATGGTTAATTTTGGTGAAAATATTGGAGTTGAAGAAGGTGGTAAAGGTGAAGAGTTTTTAAGACCATTGGTTGTGATCAAAAAGTTTAATAAAGATTTTGCGTTGTGTATACCTTTGTCTACAACCAAAAAGACGGGAATATATTATCATCAATTCAATTTTAAAGATTCTATAAGTAACGCTTTGTTGTCTCAAGTTAAAGCTGTAGATGCTAAGAGATTTAAATACAGAATGGGTAATATAAACTCGGAAATTTTAAATGAATTAAAAACAAAAACCAGGAATTTGATTTCCTAGTTTTTGTTATTTTTACTCACTTTCGTGAGAGCACCTTTCGGTGATTTGTATATGTATTATACACCGGGTTGAAATAATTGCAATATAAGTGTGTTTTTCCTAAAAAACTCCGTTGGTGAAATAAATGTAGATGATTTAGATAAAACTAAAAAAATAATACAAACTTCTGAAATATTTAATGATCAAAATATTCAAAATGAAGCTGACAGTTTGGCTACTATTAAACTTTTGTATAAAAATATTAAAGATAAAGAAGATAATCTGAATAAGATTTTAAGTGTAACTAAAGAAGAAGTTGTAGAATCTGCAAAATCGTTATACGAGAATTTGAATATACTTGCTGTGTGTTCAAATGTTGAAGGTGTTGAATATAAGTTTTGATAATTATAATTTACATCATAAAAAATCTAATTTCCAAAAACCGAACAGCATGCTAAACTACAAGGATGAATCTTAGCTGCGGTGTGGTCAGTTTTCTACTCGACGTGGCGGGGTGGTGCCGTTTTGGTTTGAAATTATTTTAACATAAATTATCAATTGTGTATACACAGTAAATTTGCTATATTTCATACATTAATCATTAATCTAAAAAATTTAACACATATGGATCTCTCAATTAAGCTTGAGAATACAACATTATATATCCGCGTAGCAACATTAATCAAAAGTGCAAACGGGTATTTGTTTGAACAAAGTAAAAATGGATATATCTATACAGTCGGAGGAAAAATCCAGCTGAATGAATCATCGCTTGAAGCTGCAAAAAGAGAGATCAAGGAAGAGCTTGATTTTGAGGTTAATGACCTAAAATTAAAAGGTGTTATGGAAAATTTCTATTCAAATGATGAAGGTAGTGTTCATGAAGTATGTTTTATTTACGAAGTTGAGGAGCTGTTTACAGGCGAGCTTCCCTCTGGCTTTGTCGAGGTTGCATCAGCGGATATTCATAATCATGATGTAAGACCAAGACCAATAATGGATTTGGTTGCGAATAGCAGTGTCGACATTAAGCATATTATTGTTAAGTAAAAATAACAACTTCTAAATTTATTGAGTACGCATGCCATGTTTTTGATAGGGTGTGAATACTTCCAACTTCTCGAACCATCAGTGATATAATTGACTTATTTATTTTTAATGTTATCATGTTCCTGACTGTTCCTTAAGTTATTTTGATTTAAAAACAGTAGAAACAAAAAAAACATACGAAAACTATGAAAAAGAACCGCAAGGTTACTGAAATCAATGGTTCTGTTCGCGAAGGCGACAAAGACAGAACCGTCTGGTTTACAGGCTGAGGTCTGAAATAGACCCAACTCGGTGCCACGCATAGAAATATGCGTGGCACTCTCTTTACTGAAAAACAAAAAAGAACTTTGAAAAATGAAAACACTTATAGCGATTGCACACCAAGAAAAAGATGGACATGTGCGTGTTCTAAAAAAGGCGCTGTCTAAAGTAAAAAATTTAAATTTTATATTCCTGTGTACTAACAATTTAAAATATTCAGAAATATCCGTGTCATTAGAAGATGAGCCTGTGATTTATTTTAAAGGAAGAAAGGTTACTAACCCTATTTTTTGGTATGTAACCAGACCTAGGTGTGATGCATTATATGCTGATAGTTCACAATATCCAAATGAAGAGAGACTTGCCGCTGAACAATTTATAACAGATATAGATTTACTTTTTGAAAAAAAAGCAAACTTCTATCCAGGAAACTTAGCGAATATATCAAGATCGGAATCCAAGCTGTGTTTATTTCTTGCTGCAAGATGTGTAGGGTTGGTGACTCCAAACTTTACTCTTAATGGAACGCTAGCTCAAAAAGATATTATAAAAAATACAGAAATGTATCGTAAAAGGTTAGGGTTTCCTGTGTTTATATCTTATGACAGACAATCCTCTAAAGAGGTTGTTGTTGAATTAACCAACGACCATGAGCGGAATACAGAAAAAGAGCCTGGTTTATGGCAATGGCAGGAACCAATTGAAAGTAGGGCACAGATAAGGTGCTTTGCTCATCAAGGAAAGATCTTTTCAAAAATATGGAAGAGAAATTCTATAAACAGTGATTTGGTTGATCTGAGAAATTCTTCTTCTGAAAACATAACCTCTGTTAGATGGTTCGATTATCAACTAACACCTTCGATTGAAAATAAGATTAAGAAATTACTTAAAAATTTAAATTTAGAATTTGCATGTCCTGAATTTTTAATACAAAAGGATGGCAATTTAGTATTTGTGGATCTGAATCCGTGTGGAGCATGGTTGGGTTATTTTAGAAAACCGAAATACAAAGATCAAATTGTCTCATTGATTATAAACAGTTTGATTTCATAAATGTTTCCAACCCTTACTTAGGGTTGGAAATTTTAATTTTGATTACAATAAACTTTTTATTTCTTTCAAATATTCATCATTCAATTCATGAATCGTATTTTTAATAAGTTTGAATGTAGATTTTTGTTTTTGTGAATACTCTTTAGCTTGTTCGATAGCATATGGCCATTCCTTTTCACCAAATAAAAATATATTTTTTTGAGAACTTAATTTTAAAGGTAGGGAGTAATTCTTGAAATCATCTATTCTTTTTTTTCCCAAAAACTCTTTTGCCACTTCGGGTATTTGTGCTAAATGTTCCTTAAAATAAGGAGAAAATGAGCAAAGTATCACTTTTTTGAAATTTAAATCATTAGCTAATATTAATGAAATATAGGCTCCAAAAGAAAATGCCACAACTGTTGTTTCATCTGGTTTTAAAAGACCGATGCTTTTTTTTGCGTCACTACACCAATTAGATGCAGTTCTGTAACTCCATTTGGGGTTTATTTCTACAATTTTTGCATAACCAATTGATTTTGCATGTCTGCTTATTTCTTGATATGGTTTTTCCTTTGTGTTTTCCCCAAATCCTGGAATTATTAATAGAATTTTTGTCATATTTCGAAGTTTAACACAATTTGAGGTTTTGTTCATTATGGGATATGCACCTCTCCTTGTTTGCCGGATTGCCAACAGGGAATTTTCCATTCCCAAAAACCGCACCACATGCTATATTATAAGGATGAATCTCTCCATCGGTATGGTTGGGTTTCTACTCGATATGAAGGTTTAATCCCTTTTGAGTTTGTTGTTTTGTTGAAATAATATTACTTAGCTTGTGTAAAAGTTCTGTTTGACAATTTTGCTATTATTAGTTATATTATATATAGCTGTTCTTTTTACCATGGTGGTCTAAAAACAGTTTCAATTGTGAAAAAGAAATCATGAAAACAAAAAACTACGCCAACGATCCTGGTTGCTCCACATGTGGTGACACAGGTGTGGGTGATGACAGTCTTCCGTGCACAAGCGGAAACTGCACCTGATCTGAAAACCTACAACCTTGACCGCCCTTGATTAAAACCTAGGGCGGTCATTTTAATTATAACAATTATATGTTATATTTAATAAAATATGTCAAATTTAACTACAACTGAATTTAAACTTAGAAATGGACTGCAAGTAATACATAATTACAAAAAAGATTCAAAAATCGTGGATGTAAGACTTGTATTGAAAGCAGGAAATTTCTACAACTCACTTTATTCATACACACCCGGTACGGCACACTTTCTCGAACACGTGGTTCATGAAAAAACAACTAAATATACAAACAAAGTTGATTTAACAATGCTTGTTGAAAAATTTGGAGGGCAGAGAAATGCTATGACTTACGGAACAGAAAAAATGACTTTTTTTGCAACTGTAATCAATGATTTTACAGAAAATGCTTTTGATTATATATCTCAGGTGGTTTTTAACTCTGAGTTTGATGAGGTTGCATTAGAAAAACATAAAAAAATAATTAGGGAGGAGCTTCTTGCTAGTTTTAAAAACCCAAACATTAAGGCGATGAACTTGTTTAATGATTTAGCATATAAG
Source organism: Candidatus Parcubacteria bacterium (assembly GCA_043722755.1). Lineage (GTDB taxonomy): Bacteria > Patescibacteriota > Minisyncoccia > Phycocordibacterales > CAIZLB01 > CAIZLB01. Next base: position 1,905 of record JAYSOO010000067.1, on the reverse strand, counting down.
GGAACTAATTTTGTATACCACACACTTGGAACTGAGGAATCTTTAGATGATATCAATTTAAAAGAACTTAAAGACTATTATTCAAATATTTTTACTCCTGATAACTGTATTTTATCTATAAGTGGTGATATATCTTTTGAGCAATGCGAAACTTTAGTAAAAAAATATTTTGATTATATTCCAGCCAAAGAAAATACGCTCGCACAATCTGATATGCCTATTTTTTCTAAACTAAACAAAATTAGGACTCAGGGTCATACACTTATTCAAGATAAACAGGCTGTTGTTAATTTTGGCGGCATAGGTACTGGTTATAATGATAAATTAAACTTTAGTAATTTGGTTTTAATCAGATTATTAACATGGGGTTCAAATTCAATTTTAAATAAAAAACTCAGAGAAGAGAATAGCTTGGTCTATAATGTTGCCGGTATACTAGTCTCAAGCGAATTTTTTAGTAATATATATTTTAACATTAATACCCAACCTGAAAATATTCAACAATGCTTGGATATTATTAAACACGAGTTGTTAAAAATATCTAATGGTGAAATAAATTTAGATGATTTAGATAAAACTAAAAAAATCATACAAACCTCCGAAATTTTTAATGATCAAAATATTCAAAATGAAGCTGATAGCATTGCTACTATTAAACTTTTATATAAAAATATTAAAGATAAAGAAGATAATTTAAATAAGATTTTAAGTGTAAGTAAAGAAGATGTGGTAGAATCTGCAAAATCGTTATATGAGAATTTGAATATACTCGCGGTATGTTCAAATCTTGAAGGTGTTGAGTATAAGTTTTGATAATTATAATTTTGTCATAAAAAATCTAATTCCCAAAAACCGAACAGCATGCTAAACTACCAGGATGAATCTTAGCTGCGGCATCGTAGGCCTTCCAAACGTAGGCAAATCAACATTATTCAACGCGATAACAAAGAAATCAGTCCCTGCTGAAAATTATCCGTTTTGTACTATCGACCCATCTGTGGGTGTTGTTGCCGTACCTGATGAAAGACTATATAAACTAGCAGAATTTTCTAAGACTAAAAAAACTGTCCCAGCCATCGTTGAGTTTGTTGACATTGCAGGGCTTGTAAAAGGGGCATCCGTTGGTGAAGGCTTAGGAAATCAGTTCTTACAACACATACGCGAGGTAAACGCTATAGCTCACGTGGTACGAGTTTATGAGGACAATAACCTCATACATGTTCATGGAAAAGTTGATCCGGTTGATGATATTGCCATCATAAACTTTGAGCTTATTATCGCTGATAAACAAGTAGTTGAAAAAAGATTATCATCACTGGACAGAGATATAAAAAGAAATGATAAAGATGCACTTATCTTAAAAGATATATTGGATAAAGTACATGACAATTTAAAGAAAGATATTTTTGCATCCAAAACAGATCTTACTGAAGAGCAAAAAGTTTTGTTGAATAAAAACGTACAGCTCATCACCATGAAGCCGATGATGTTTGTGCTAAATAGAAAATCAGGCAGTGTAAATATTATCGATAATAAAGAGGACAGTAGATATATTGCGTTGATGGATTATTTTAAAAATGAAAATGCGATCTACAGTGTAGTTGACGCCCGCATCGAAAATGATCTTAAAGATTTTGAAGGAGAGGAGAAAGAAATGTTCAGACAAGAGTTAGGTGCTTCAAATGATGATGGTATCAATGATTTAATTAAAGCAGGTTATAAATTGCTTGATGTGATCACTTATTTTACAACTGGAGTTGAAGAAACACGAGGGTGGACTATAGAAAAAGGCTGGACAGCACCACTTGCAGGAACTGCTATTCATACTGACTTTAAAGATAAGTTTGTACGAGCTGAGGTTGTGTTCTGGTCTGATCTTATTGAAAGTGGTTCATATGGTATAGC
>JAYSOO010000066.1:0-3800 GCA_043722755.1 Candidatus Parcubacteria bacterium | reverse complement strand
TACTCGATTTTGTTGATGAATTGTCAACTTGGTATTTGCGCCGTTGCCGTGATCGTTTCAAAGATATCGAGGCGGATCTTGTCACTAAAAATCTATTGATTGTGTTGTTAAACCTATCGAAAGTTATTGCACCATTCACTCCATTTATGGCCGAGGAGATGTATTTGTTTGTAAAAAACTTTGCGCATATAGCCGATGCTAAGGAATCAGTGCATCTAGAAGAATGGCCAGAGTTTAAGGATGTGACGGATCTTTCTGTGTTAGAAAAAATGGATCAAACTCGTCTTGTTATAGAGCAAGGATTGGCCTTGAGAAACAAGCATAATATAAAAGTAAGACAGCCGCTTGAATCGATTTCTGTACATAAAGATATTATTGAAAGCATATATCAAGACATCATCAAAGATGAGTTAAATATTAAAAATATCTTGGTAGGAAAAGAATTTTCTCTGGATACGAATATCACAGAAGAATTGAGAGTTGAGGGTGCTGTTCGTGACATGATTCGCGAAATACAATCAAAAAGAAAAGACCTTAATCTTGTTCCAGCCGATAAGATAGATTTAACTATTAAAACTAAAGAAAATATCTCCGCATACTCAGACATGATCAAGTCAGCTGTTAATTCAGGAAAAATAGAAATAGCTAAAGATGAGAGTGGTGAAATTGTGGTAACTAAGATATAAAAATCATGGTCTACACTATATATGAGACAAACTGTATTATATTCGACCTTAAGAATATGCGAGAGGACGATGTTCTTATAAAAGCATTTTCAGACAAGTTTGGCATTATAAGTATCATTGCAACGAGCTTTAGAAAATCCAATGCCAAATTGAAAGGCAATATCAAAGCCTTTTCTGTCAATAAGATTGCGGTTGTTCGCGGAAAAGAATTTTTTAGGTTGACCGATGTTAGTCATATGTTTGCTTTTGCTGGATCAAAAAGTCTGGTTCAATTTTTGCGATTGGCAGAAAGCTTATTTTTCAACGATGAAAGAGATTATTTTGATGAGGTGAATACACAAATCTATAATATGATCATTCATATGTGTAAATTTATTATTTATATTATCAAGCGAGAAGCAATGGAAGGAAGAAAGGAAAAAAAATTTTACTTGGAATTGGTTAATATATTTTTTACAGTATATGTAAGAGGGTTGCAAGGATTTGTAGGGAAGATAGATATTGATGACATGTTAAAGCTTGAAGGGGAAAGTATGTGTGTTTGGTTTGAAAGGGAATCTATGGGTATTCAAAGTTTTCATAAAAAATTAGGTTTTTGATTTTAAAAACTATCAGTGAAAGATTAGAATCATATTCTTCGACTTATACTTAGTTGACGAACGTCTATAGTGTAGGTATTATTATAAGTATGAAAAAAATATTGTTTTCTCTTTTATTATTATTAATTTTTTTAGGTCATAAAACAGAAGCAAATACTTTTATTCCAAACAGTATAAGTTTTGAAAATAAAACCTCAGAAGAAATACCCACATTTGAAGCAGGTGATAAAGTTAATCTAAATCTAGATTTTGTAGAATCAGATTTTCCAAGTGGGCAAACAGATGTAGAATACGGAGTTGCCAGAAGGATTGAATCTGGAATGATTACTAGTTTTGAACCTATACAAACTTTAGGTACTCAAAAAAGTATGGATAAATTAGAGAATAAAAGTATTGAAGTTCTGATACCAAATGTATTTGAAAACTATGCAACATCAACATATGTATTTTATGTTAAATCAATCATTGAAAATAATCCCGATAGATATAACTTTAATGTTACTTCTGGCAAATTTAAGATAAAATCAGATATAACAAAAGAATTAATAATAGCTGAATACGCAAACTTTCTTCATTCCAATGGGAACAGGTTCGGGCTATTAACTGGTCCTACGATATATGATTTATCAAAAGTTAATTATAAAGGCGTAGCATCATCAACTTCTATTGAAATAAATTTTAAATCAAATTACGACACTGTTTTAAATCCAAATATTAAATTTAAAAAACTTAGATCAGATATAGGGTTAAGTGATTTTAAACCAGAATCTATAAAAATAAAAAAAGGAGATAATTTGATAATAATACCTTTACCAGATTTTAATTATGAACCAGGCGTTTATCAAGGTAAATTGTTACTTAATAATATACAGATACCTGATTTAGATTTTCAATATATAACAGGTGGTGAAATGGTAACTTTTGGACAATCTATATATTCAACCTCTTCAGATAGTCATATCTTTGAATTTGAAATATACGCTACACCTATTGATTTGGATCTTGATTTAGTATTAAACAATATTTCAACATCAACACCGAGAAACACTATATATAAAACTGAATTTGTGTTCAAGGATATAGATAATAAAGAATTATATAAAATAAGTAAAGATATAGATTTTTCAACATCGACTTATTCTTTATCTATTTCGAATAAAATAAATGGTCTAAACACTGTTTATATAAAGACGTTTGATAAGGAGGGTAAGATTATATATGAAGGAAGTAAGAGTTTAAATGTGGTTAATACTAAATTAAAAATAAATCTATCTTTATTGATATTGATTTCAATAGTTACATTGTTGTTTATGATATTAATATTTTTCTTATTAAAAAAGAAAAATAATGTTACAAAAATTGTTACTCTTGTATTGATAACTACTACATGTTTGTTTCTAGGTAAAAGTATTTTAGCTGTAATAAGTCCAACAGACTGGGCTGTACCTAGGGTTTTACCTTATCTGACAGGGACTGAGGGAACGTCTTATAACGGTGATATTGCTGATAACATAAAGCTTAGATTTCAGGAAAATATAACTACAAAAGAATATTCATCTAGCACTGATTACACGGTAATGTTTAGAGCAACGTATGCTATATGTACAAATGAAGCTTCTGAAGTTTATCTTGGTTTTTCTACCACATCCATATCTACCGCAAAGTCAAAGGCTGTTGGATATCAATATCAGTATTACAGCGGGAAGATACTTTCATATTATGGTGATAAAGTGAATTCCACCATCAACAACACTCACAAAGCTATTACTTTACCTTATAAACAATTAAATCTAAAAAAACTAAATCCAAATATTCAAAATAATTTGTATGTTTTTCATAAAAAAAGAAGATATGGTGGTAATGATAAAGTGGCGATAGATCTTTACAAGATACCACTTAGGTTTACCCCTAGTTGTGATACCTCACACACCGGTGAGACACAATGTGTAAGTGGAAGTGAAAAGAAGTGGACATGTTCTGCAGCAGTAGCATGGGAATTAATACCAACAGGTAATTCATGTGCTGCAACTTCAACTCCTGGGACGACATGTGCGTGTCAAAATAGAAATCAAGTATGTGTTTCCGGTGGGGCCACTACAACTGTTGCAGATGCACCCTCATGCGCTTTTAGTTCGGCTTGTACAGTATCATTGTCAGCAGATAAAAATACAACAACCTTTACTACCTATCCAATAAACGGAATAGGAAACATAAAATACACAAGAAGTGGAACCATAACCACTCAAGATAACAATTCTCCGTATATTTACCCAACACCAGCGATAAATGATGTACAGAGTATGGTGGTCGAATTGCTGGACGATTTTGACAATAAGACATCTACCGCATCATGTAGTATCACTAATACTCTTGATAACAATGATTCTGCCACAACTACAGGCACTACGACTTCTACGTTGCCTCCTGTTATTAAAATAACTAAGTCGCCTTCAGTTTCTTTAAATAAAAATGGCAACTGTACGATTTCATGGGATATCCAAAATTTGCCGGCAGA
>JAYSOO010000065.1:0-3804 GCA_043722755.1 Candidatus Parcubacteria bacterium | reverse complement strand
AGCCCGATAATAATATTTTCATACTTGTCATTAATTTTTATTTCTGGGATATATTTCAATTCTGTGATTATTTCTACAGCTCTGATAATTCGTCGTTTATTTTTTATATCAATATTGGAAATATCGGTGTTATATTTCACGGCTAAATTTTTCAATTCAATTTGCAAATTTTCAATAGTTTCTTTTTCAAGCTTTTCTCGGAGATGGGGATTTTGCTTGGCATCAGCCCCTGCACTTTCAAAAAGGAGGGCATTGATATACATACCTGTACCGCCACAGATTATAGGTAAGATTTTCTTAGACAATAAGTCATCAATAATTTTATTGGCATCTTTTTCATATTGATAAACTGAGTATGCTTGATCGGGATTGATGATGTTCAACATGTGATGAGAAACACCTTTCATTTCTTCTTTTGTAATTTTACCTGTTCCTATGTCTAAAAATTTATATATCTGCCTCGAATCAGCGGAAATAACCTCAGAATCTATATTGAACTTTTCTTTTAAGTATAGAGAAATATGGACCGCTAAGTCTGATTTTCCAATGGCGGTAGGACCAAGTATTGTTATGATTTTAGGTTTTATTGTCATGTGTAAATAATATTATATACCGATGGACTTGGTCCTTACAGGACCTGTACACCTTTGCAATTTTCTCAAATTTTACAAATTCTCGAAAATATAGCAAAGCTTTTCAAGTCCCTTCGAAAGTGCAATCGTGCACTTTCTCTCTCAGCACGAGAAAACCCCTAAAATAAGGGGTTTTCACTAGTGCTGAGAGAGGGACTTGAACCCTCACTAGGTTGCCCTGCGCGATTTTGAGTCGCGTGCGTCTACCATTCCGCCATCTCAGCCTGTGTGCTATACTATAATACATGAAAAGAATAATAATAACAATAATAGTATTTATATTGGTAATTTTAGGCGTTACATTATATGTGAATAGGAATAATGACAGTTTTGCTGATGTTGCTAACGAAACAAACACAGCTGTCATAGTTAAGAGTTTTATAGATAAGATGATTCCTCATCATGAAGAGGCTATCACGTCATCATTAAAGGTGATGAATGATTTAGACATAACGGAACCTAAGGTTAGAATATTTGCTGCTAATGTGGTGGATACTCAAAGTTTTGAGATTGAAAGAATGAAAAATATTTATACAGAATATTTGGGTGTCGAATATGTTCCAGCGATTATTTTGGACTCAAAAATGTCAAAGCATTCAATGGATAAAACTGAAGGGCTAAAAGGAGATGTGTTGGCAAAAGTATATACAGATCAAATGATTAAACATCATGATGGTGCTGTAAAAATGGCTCAAGATTATATGAAGTTAATTGATAAAGTTAAAAAGGCAAGTGAAAAAACAGAAAATGGATTAACTGTTTCTAACAATCATCCTGCAATCGAATCGACATATGAATTGGCAAAACAAATTATAGAAATGCAGGAAAAAGAAATTGTCCAACTTAAGACTTGGTATAAATAGATAAAAGAAAAAAGGTCGCGGTCCTGTGAAGGATCGGCCTTTTTGTTTTAAGTTTTTTATGTTATACGTTGAGATAGCTTAGAGCTTCTTTTTCGGATGATATTTTTTTTGAAATTTGATCACAGTTTAAAATACTGAGTAGAAATTGTCTCTCCAAAAATCTCACCCTTGCCTGGCGGAGCTCGCTGGGTGTGTACCAATATAAGTTTTTGATTGGAGTAAGTTCGCTTATTCGAAAAACTTGTATAGTATAAACAAAAATCGATCTTAACAACCTTTCATTTATGGCAGGGCTAAAAGTTTCTAATTCTACCTCAGGATTTAGATTAGGCGTAACAATATCACAAATTCCAAAATGCTTAAGGTAAACAGGCTTGGTGTAGATTCCGATCTTTTTTAACTGATCACAAACCATTTCCTGTATTGAAACTTTTAAGGTTTCGCCAGAAACTGCTGTGCGACAAGGTGTGTCGAATCTGAAAGTTTTCCAAAATTTGTTACCAAACTGTGATTGTTCTAAAAGGATTCTTCTGTTTTTATCGATTAAGAATACCATCAGGGATGTTGTCCATGGAAAATGTGGTGCTGTGTTCGGATTCATATTTTTATAAGTTTCTAACAGATAAGAATATATCACTTATTACAAAAACTAACAATAAGAACATCCATGCTCTTTTTTTTGTCAATTATGTGATTATTTTCACAATCGTATCTCCTTCAAGTTTATACTGAATGGTTTTTTCAATATTCCATTTTTCCTCATTACAATCTTCTTCACAATCCAAACCTTTTCCAATTAGGGTAATGATTCCATTTTCAATTTTGACTACACTTAAATCACTTTTTGTAGCCGAGCTTGATTTGTAGCCATCAAATGTAACATTGTCTAATATTTTGGTAGATTTGTTATCTATGTTTAAAACGACATTTAATGTCAGTGAGCATGATGCCCCACAAAATGTCACAACAACAATCGCATCATCAAGTTTGTCACTATTCAAATCTCCTTTTGCAAGTATAGTCGCATCGGCATCTTGGGTAGCTGCTATGAACATATTGTCTCCCATGATGATGGGGGTGGTGGTTGCTAGCGTGTTGTTCTTCAAATCAATTTCAGGCTTATCGATCTTTTGATTTTTATAATAATAGGTGATACTGGCTATTATCAGTATAAGCGCAGAAGCCTTTAACATTTTTTTCATATACATAGATTATATCAGAAATAGTCATAATTATAGATATTTGACAAAACCTTTTACATAATTTGTAATCTATGCTATACTCCATATATGAAAAATGATAAACCGAAGAAAATGGAAATACACAATACTATCTATAAGACAATTTGCGATACATGTCACCAGGCATGTGAGGTACCTTTTAAGCCAAACGGTAAAAAGCCTGTATTTTGTGATGCATGTTTTAAACATATGAGAGAGCCGTCAGTTACCGAAGGAGCTTATGTAAGAAGAAAAGATAAGACTATTTTTGATGCCCCTGAAAACTTTGTACAACCTGTAAACCCTATGACTTCAACATATGCCCCTTCACAAGAGGTTAGGATTGCTGAGTTGAAAAGAGAATTATCTTCTGCAAATGCAAAGCTTGATAAGCTGATCGACATGTTTAATAGGTTGAAATAAACGATGTCATATTGTAGTTACATACAAACTGCTCCAGATGGTCCAAAAAAAGATTTACACAAGGCGTATCATGATATGCTGTATGGTTTTCCATTGTATGATGATAATGAATTATTCGGGAGATTGATAATGGAAATAAATCAAGCAGGCTTAAGTTGGGAAATAATTTTAAAAAAAGAACCTTCATTTCGAAAAGCATATGCAAATTTTGATATTAAAAAAGTGGCCAAGTTTACAGACTCCGACAGAAGCAGGCTTATGCTCGACTCAGGAATTATCCGGAATAGACTTAAGATAAATGCAGTCATAGAGAATGCAAAAACTATTTTAGGACTGCAAAAAGAATACGGATCTTTTGAAAAATGGCTCGAAGCGAATCATCCGAAAACAAAAGAAGATTGGGTTAAATTATTTAAGAAAACTTTTAAGTTTACTGGCGGAGAAATTGTAAATGAATTTTTGATGAGTATCGGGTATTTGCCTGGAGCGCACTTTATGGACTGCCCAGTGTATGAAAAAGTTTTAAAGAAGAAGCCTTTGTGGACTAAGACAGCTTAGGCAAACCTTTTCGACATCTCCGAGCGATCGAAACAATTTGCTTGCTTGGTCTCAAAATTTTTCACTCCGTTCAAAATTTGTGACCCGTATGCGTGGCTTTCAGAACTT
>JAYSOO010000064.1:0-1508 GCA_043722755.1 Candidatus Parcubacteria bacterium | reverse complement strand
GTGAAAGTTAAAAAAAGCTCGATTTCCATCATTCTCAGGGCAAATATAATCATTTACATCGTCTTTCGGAGTAATGATTCGATCTGTAATTGCATCGTTATGAGCTCGGTAACTATTTACGTTAACGGTATATACTCCAAATGATATGAGGAGGACACATGCTGCCACAATGGTTGCAACCACCGTCGGTCGGTACAGCAATTTATTTTTATAGCGAACAGCGATATACAGGACCGCAATAGGGTACCACATCAGAGTTGCTGAACAGAAAGAAATACTGGTGAGTATATTTTGAAAGGTCTTTTGCATCAATGGGTCGCCTGAGGGTGTAGAAATCATCCATCCAAGAGCCATTAAACTTACGATTAAAAAGATCGGGGCACAAAGTAAAATTATTGCAAAGTGAACAATCCACCAACTACGTTTTGTTTTCATATATACAATATACAGCACCCACTTGAACTAATATTACGTGGGCTGTGAGGAGGATAGTTCATAGTTTCAGATTACACATATTTCACAGCAGGCTTAACTCTAATTCCTTAAATCATATTTCCACTCGGACGACCAGGTGGTGCAGTCGGTACTAGTTCTGGGTCTTTTGATTTATGGAAGATACTGTGCCAGGCAGATGTCCTATCGAATATTTCCGTGAAGTCTAAAGTCCGAAAAACGTCTCGTCGTGGGTCACACGAACAAAACAACAAACCACCCTTTTAACAAAGGGGTAGTTTGTTGTCTTAGAAACTGAACTGTGAAGCAAAAGCGAAACAATACTGCTTAGTAACAGTCAGGATCATACGCCAGTTAAAAATTAGATATTTCCTCCGAAGTGTCAACCTTCTTGAGATTATTAATCAACTCTGTTTGACTTTAAACTAACAAAGCGTATACTATAAGCATTAGTGGCTTCGGCCTCCGAGAAAGCCCCCAATTGGGGGCTTTCGATTTCCCTTTTACTTCTGCAGTATAGTTTGAACTCGTTCAATAACAGCCTGTAAATCAGACTCTGAAATTGAACCTATTTTACGCAGAAGCCGCTTTGTACTAATTGTTTTCATTTGAGATAAAATGACCCACGACTTTATCGTCTCGTGAGTGAGTTTATAATGATATTTATTTTCCTTCTCTTTAGTTGTGAGCGGTAATACCCATACCATATCGGCATTAAATTTTTTAATGATCAACATTGGCCGCTCAAAATTTTCATTCTTTCCGTCGGCTTCTACGCCAATATTCAGACCTGCGCTACACCACCAAATTTCTCGAGCATAAAAGTACAAATTTCGATTGACAGTCTTCTTGTCAACAACCTTTTTCTCCTTGTTCCAAGTATCAAAATCTTTATCCATACATTTAGTAGTATACACCTGTAACATTGCCCCAAAACTCCCCCATTACACTGTTGTATACTGATACTATGATTCCGATTCGGTCACTGAGCAACGACGTTGCGCTAGCGTTTTGCGTGGTGGCTTTTTCGGTTGGGGTCATTGGACTATCGACCA
>JAYSOO010000063.1:0-3827 GCA_043722755.1 Candidatus Parcubacteria bacterium | reverse complement strand
GATTTTCCAGCGGTGATTATAGGATTAGCATAATTCGTAAATAGTAGAGATAATAGAACGAGTATGAGTTTCATTATAATTTTATTTGTATAGGAATTTGTTTTTAAATGGTAAAAAAATTGAAAATATAATTTAAGTGGTTATGTAAATAATAATAAAACAAACTCTACAAATGTACGTAATAAAAAGAAACGGAACAAAAGAAGAAGTAATGTTTGACAAAATATATCAACGTATAAAAATGCTTGCTGGGATCAACACCACTAGTTCTTTCTCAGCTCATCCTCTATCGAAAATTAATCCACACACCATTTCCCAGCAGGTTATACAGGGTCTATACGATGGCATCAATACGACAGATATTGATAATCATTCGGCAAATTTGGCGACATCATTGAGTATAAAGCACTATGAGTACGGAACACTAGCAGCTAGAATTATAGTTAGTAATCATCATAAGAATACACTTACGGGTTTTCGAGATAAGATGACTATACTTTATATGAATAAGGATAAGCATCAAAAAGCCAACCAGATTATAAGCAGTTCCTTCTATAAATTTGTAAAAAAAAATCAACTACAAATAGAATCCGCTATAGACTATAACAGAGATTATCTACTTGATTTCTTTGCCTTTAAAACCCTGGAGAAACTATATTTGTTGTATACCGGCGACAGAGAGTCCCGTCATATAATCGAAAGACCACAGGACCTCTTTATGCGTGTTGCTATTTTTATTCATGCACCCAAATTAGCATCAAACAAACAAGCATCACCTGAGTGCATAAGGGATATTTTAGAAACTTATAATTTGATGTCTTTAAATTTGTTTACTCACGCTACACCAACACTATTTAACGCCGGGCTGGTAAAGCCCTCGTTACTAAGTTGTTTCCTATTGGTTTCCGATGACTCCCTGGAAAGTATAATGAAGGCAGCAACTGACTGTGCGCATATCAGTAAGAACAGCGGTGGTATAGGAATCAGTATTTCAGGCTGGAGATCAGAGGGCAGTATGATCAGATCTTCCGGAGGAAAATCAAGCGGTACTGTACCTTTTGCTCGAATTCTCAACAATGTCGCCAGGGCTTTTAATCAGGGAGGGGGTAAACGACTCGGGAGTATAGCGTGTTATATGGAACCTCACCACCCAGATATTTTGGCTTTTTTGAACTTGAAAAGGAATCATGGTGATGAGAATTTAAGAGCTAGGGACTTGTTTTTAGCTTTATGGGTAAGTGATCTCTTTATGGAAAGGGTCCGTAATAACGAAGAGTGGTCTTTATTCGATCCCGACTATACACCTGGCTTAACCGATGTCTACGGGGACGACTACAGAGCGTTATATTGCGAGTACGAGGAGAAGGGTTTAGCACATCGCACAGTACGGGCTAGAGAAGTATGGCAGGCGGTATTTAATTCTCAGAAGGAATCGGGTGTTCCCTATATTTGCTACAAGGACACTGTAAACAGATACAGTTCTCAAAAGAATATAGGAACTATCAAGTGTAGTAATTTATGTGTATCTGGAGATACAGTTGTGCTTACTGAACATGGATATGAAAACATTAAAGTGTTGACAAACACTGGAGGTATACACAAAGTATGGAATGGGCATGAGTGGTCTCTCTCGACTTTTGCAAAAACAAGCGATTCTGCTGAGCTCCTAGAGATCAGCTTTAGCGATGGCAATGTATTAAAATGTACACCGTACCATAAGTTTTATGTTACTACTGACGATGTGAACGAACAAATTATTGAAGCATCTGACTTAAAAATCGGAACAAAAATATCAAAGTTTAAGTTTCCTATTATTGATAAATACCAAGAAGAATTCAAGTATGCATATACACATGGTTTACAAGGTAATCTGTCGGAAAAAAATATCGTCCCCTTCAAGTATTCCATCAAATCTAGATTAGAATGGTTGGCTGGGTTGTTTGATAGATATGGATGTCTATATAGTAATGGTACGTCGATTCAGTTGTATTCGGTGAATTTTAAATTTCTTCAAAACGTCAAATACTTATGTAATTCTTTAGGGGTTAACCCGCTTATTTCTATGTCTACAGTACCGGGTATGAGTTTGGTACACGATGAGAATAATGACGCTCAAATGCTTTTAATTAAAAAGTGCTACTGGATGCTTGTGGTCAATTCAATTGATACTCATAAATTGTATGACATGGGCTTAACGACTCTTATATTATCCTATAATTACAACCAGCCCGGGGATGAGCAGGAATTTATTTCTGTTGTTAATATTGCAAGGTTGGAGAAGCCTGAACCAACGTATTGTTTTAGTGAGCCTTTACGACACAAGGGAGTATTTAATGGTATTTTGACAGGTCAGTGTGCCGAGATTATGGAACACTCGTCTTCGTCTGAATACGCCTGTTGCACTCTGTCGTCTATTTGTCTGTCCAAGTTTGTTATTTTTGATAATGAGAATATTCCTTCTTTTGATTATGATAATTTTAGGAAAATCGTTACTATTTGTGTGAGGAACCTTAATAAGGTTATCGACAAAAATAATTATCCCGTACCAGAAACAAAAAAATCAAACATAAGACACAGACCGCTAGCTATCGGCATACAGGGCCTGCACGATGTATTCTTCAAATTCAAGTGGCCTTTCGAATCAGAACAAGCCGCGTCATTCAACCTGCGACTCTTTGAGGTTTTTTATTACGAGGCTCTTCGGGCATCTAATCAACTCGCTAGGGAAACATACCAAAGTTATGTTGACGAGTTTAACGAATCAATCATTCTTAACCGCGGAGAGTACACTAATGCTTCCAATATACCTAAAACCGCAGGTGCTTATTCTTCTTTTTTGGAAAACGGTGGATGTCCCCTGAGTCAGGGTATTTTCCAATTTGAAATACAGGCGTCTCCGACTGTACAGCCATTGCGTGTTAAAGATTTGGTAACCGGAAGTGAACTGGATTGGGAGGGTTTGCGTAAAGACATTGTCGAGTATGGTGTTAGAAACTCTCTGCTTATTGCCCTGATGCCCACTGCTTCTACTAGTCAGATAATGGGCAATGTCGAGGGAATGGAGCCACTGACTAGTAATATGTATAAGCGTCCTACTTTAGCCGGAGAATTTATTGTTATAAACAAATATCTGATGAGGGATTTACAAGATTTAAATTTATACGATGAAGACATGGAGAGGGATATTACATTAGGTAATGGAAGTATACAGCATATTGCTAGAATTCCACCTCATATAAGAGCTATATACAAAACAACATGGGAAATCAAACAGAAAAATTGCATAGACCTCGCCGCTGACAGAACCCCCTTCATCGACCAATCACAGAGCCTTAACTTATACATCGAAGACCTCACGTTCGCTAAATTTAATAGTATGCACTTCTACGGGTGGACAAAAGGACTTAAGACAGGATGCTACTATTTACGCTCAAGGTCTGCTTCGAGGGCACAGACGTTTACTATCGAACCCGAGCAAAACTGTGTGATGTGTAGTAGTTAACATTATTTAAAAACATTGCTATAAAAAAATAAACAAAAATTATGTCCGATTTTATTGAATCTTTACCATCAGACGAATCACCTCTAAGCGACGCTGAACAAGCCCTTTTAAATAATATTATAAAAGATGATTCTTCTGGTATCAGAAAAGTTATTATTGAATTTAGAGATCCCTTGCTCATTGCGGTTATGTTTGTTTTATTGAGTCTACCACAGGTCTCTGATTTTATAGGTCGAGTATTGCCTTATGCTAATTCTTCTTTCTTAGCGATGATTGCAATAAAAGCCACCGTTTTTGCAATCATATGGCTTCTTATCAAAAACAG
>JAYSOO010000062.1:0-3842 GCA_043722755.1 Candidatus Parcubacteria bacterium | reverse complement strand
CCCAAGAAGTTGGAGTTGTTGGCGCTAGTAGCATCCAATCCTGCAGATACACCCAAAAAGTTGGAGTTGTTGGCGTAGTTGGCACTTTGTCCTGCAGATACACCCAAAAAGTTGGAGTTGTTGGCGTAGTTGGCACCGTTTCCTGCAGAGTAACCCAAGAAGTTGGAGTAGTAGGCGTAGTTGGCATTTTGTCCTGCAGAGTTACCCAAGAAGTTGGAGTTGTTGGCGCTGTTGGCATTTTGTCCTGCAGATACACCCAAAAAGTTGGAGTTGTTGGCGTCGTAGGCACTTTGTCCTGCAGAGTTACCCAGGAAGTTGGAGTTGTTGGCGCTAGTAGCATCCAATCCTGCATCACGACCAAAAAAAACCTTTGAACCATCAGCAGAGATATACCCAGCAGTAAGTCCATTGGTCTTAAATATCAACGCATTGGCATCATTACTACCTATAACCGTAGAAGTACCAAAAGAGTTTCCATCTTGCAATAGTGTACTGGTTGAAACACCTCCGACAGCAGTATCCCACGCAGTAGTTGAAGCCACTGTCGGTATTATATATCCTGAAGTCAAACTAAGAACTCCTGATGAAGTTGCATAGTCTAAACCTGTCACCGTCTCATTTGTAAATGATGTCAATAACACATAACAGTTAGAATCAAGCGGTGTACAGTTTGGATCCTGCACATTGTCTGATGGTAAAAAAGGTTGGGATGGATTGGCGGCAAATACAACAGTACTAGAAAAAAATAAAACTAAACTTAAAAATTTAAAACATTTCATGGGTATTATTTTACCATTAAATTATTAATTAACACAATTCTCCGTCATCATCTAAGCTAACCTCCCCACCCGCTTCAAAATACTCAACCACCCTGTCTATCATTTTTCCTATCTGTCCTTGTCCCAACATCAGTGATATTCCATGCCATGATTCTTTTAACCTGTGATCAGTTATTCTATCTTGCAGCACGTTATATGTTCGAATTTTCTCAGATCTATCCCCTGTTCCTAACTGCAGTTTCTTCTCACCTGAAAACTTTTTAGCAGCCTCTCTTTCATACAATTCACCTACTTTTGCTTGCAATACAGACAAAGCTTTTTCTCTATTTTTAAGTTGACTGCGCTCTGAAGTACAACGAACATCCAACCCTGTAGGCTTATGGATCAAACGAACCGCTGTTTCCACCTTATTTACATTTTGTCCTCCTTTTCCTCCTGCGCGAGAAAATTCCATTTCAAGATCGGCTGGATCGATTTGAAATTTAACCTTTTTTCGTATAGGTAAAACAGCCACAGTTGCAGTTGAAGTGTGAACACGTCCCGACTTTTCTGTTTCAGGTATGCGTTGTATTCTATGTGTTCCTATCTCATATTTGAAATACCTGTATACCTCAAAACCACGTATCTCGTACACCGCTTCTTTATATCCCCCAATACCATTTTCTGAGACATCTAACGTATCAACTCTAAAACCTCTTTCTGCACAAAATATCTTATACATGTTTGAAAGATTTGCAGCAAAAAGCGCAGCTTCATCTCCTCCGGCCCCTGCCCTGATCTCAAGCACAAGTTCGTTTGGATATTCGTCCGCAATCTCTTCCTCTTTAATAATATCTTTGATCTTATCAACCATGAAATGGATCTGCTCATCGATCGAAACCATATCTCCCTCCGCCATTTCTTTCATCTCGGGATCTTGCATCATCTCAGTCAGAGAATCTTTTTCTTTATTCAAGCGATCAATCTCACCAGCAAAAAAACTAGTCTTAAAATCTTTTCTTAATTCTTCTAAATTTAAATCTTCCATGTTTTTTGTATATTTAGTATATAAAAAGTAACTTTTGACTCCTCGGTTCGGAACTAAACATGTTAACATGTTTAGTTCGCTCACTCTACGTCGTAAATAAAAAAGCCCACTTATATAACCGTATTTTAGTATAGCAGACTTTCTTATGTAATTGTTATTTAGTTGCAGCTTTTTTTGATTGGGTTTTTGTAGCAGCTGATTGACGAGCCTTAAACTTCTCAACGCGACCTGCAGTATCAACTGATCTTTCGTTTCCAGTATAAAACGGATGACAAGCTGAACACATTTCAGTTGTATTAACTTCTTTTGTTGAACCTATAGTATATTTTGCTCCACAGGCACATGTAAAAGTAGCTTCTGGGAAATATGCTGGATGTATATTTTTCTTCATATTAGTAACGATTATACACTAATTTTGAATTAAATCAATATCACTTTGGAGCTTAACCGCCCTTTTCATAACCTGATCCCCATAAAAAGTGTTGTCTGCTGAACCGCAAGACCTGCCTGAGTAATAACGACATGCGGCGTTTCTTTCAGATGAAGCTGAACCGTTTGATGCTCCAAGGTCAGCAAGGTATAAAGACGAGGCCATAAAAGCATCAGCTGCAGCCCACGGGTTAGCAACAGCGCCGCCTTTGGCTTTAGAAATACGACTTGCAAACAACTGCCATGTCGAAGGGATAAACTGAGCGGGCCCCATAGCTCCCCCATACCCTGTCGTGAACGGACATGATACGCGAGTTGTAGAAGGGTCCTTACCTAAGGCTTTCATGATAGATAAGAAAGGTATCACATCACGAGTCGGCTTCATAACATTGTTGACCGCAGCTCCAGATGATATCTTCACGCCGGCACCAGTCTCGGATTTGGTCATATAACACGAACCCACATTTGAACCCAGATTAGACTCTTGCTGAAGAATAGCCAGAATAAACGCAGGTCTTACTCCAGACAACTTACCTGCTGATTTTGCAAAAGCCACAGCATCCATAAACTTGATTGATCCTGAATCTCTCAATGCAAAAAGCGCATTTCTAATTTGCGTAGCTTTTTTTTGTTTATCAACAATAATGCCGTTATATGACACTTGTTCTTTTTTATTCAAACTCAATAAACGTGCTTTTTCAGCATCTATTTTTTCTATCTTGGCTTTTTGAGCCTCAACTGCATATTTTGAATCATATTCTTTAGATCGCTCCACATCCAGTTCTTTTTTAGCTCCCTCTTCCTCACTTTTATCCTTACTGATTACCTCTATAGATTCTCTAATTTTAGAATGAATGAATACATAGGCATCTAAGTCTCGAAAAAAATCAGATATATTTTGATTTGATAAAAATATTTCAACAGCTGAAATATTGTCAACCTCATAGGCATTTCTAATAACCTCGTTTAAGCCGATTTTATTTTTGTTAATTCTTTCTTGCAAGCCTATAATAGTAGACTCTTTTGACCTAATATCCTTACCCAGCTTAGCAATAGAGAGCTCATAGGTCTTAATCTTAAGTTTGGCTTGTTGGGCTTGGTTTTCCAATATTTTTTTATCTCGGGCAATGGAAGTTCCTTCATTTTTAAGGTTGCCAAGCTGCTTATTCAAAGCACCGATCTCAGCTTCTGTTTTTTCAAGCTCAGCCAAACAATAGGTTCTATTTTCAGGCAAGTTACAATCAATCGTATTGGCAGTTAAGCGAGACACAGATAAGGTAACTACTAACATAGTGACAATTGTAAAAATAGCAAATCTAAAATTCATTGATTAATTATATCAAAAAATGGTCTTTAAAACCACAACCTCCAATGAATACCACCCCGAGTGCTACGTATCGAGATATTGACCTGTTAACTCCTCGGTTCGGAAACAAAAGTTTTTTACTTTTGTTTCTCTCACTCTACGTCGTTAATAAAAAATCATATTCAAGGAAAGAATATGATTTTTTTCTATTTCAGGTTTGAAAGTCCTATTATTCTGAGCCTTCTTCTTCTTTCTTGCCTTTTTGATCTGAAACTTCGATTGCTGACATATCTATATCTGA
>JAYSOO010000061.1:0-1527 GCA_043722755.1 Candidatus Parcubacteria bacterium | reverse complement strand
TTTTTTAGTTACCATTCCAAAGTATCCTGTAGATACACCGTGTGTGTAAACTCCTTCTGCTTTCAAACGGTCTTGAAGCGCTGTAACATCAGCTCCTCTAGCTCCGAATTTTAAGTTTGTATTGAACATGTAACCTTCTGCTGAAGCACTCACAGTAACTGCAAGGGCCAAAGCAAAGATTGCTGATTTTAATATTGTTTTCATAATAAATTTGATTTAAAAGAAATATGCTTTAAGTGTCTGTTATTAATAATAAGTGATAATTGTCAGACGCATACTCCTCGGGCTAAATCTTTGTGAACCCGTCTTGATTATCTTACAAATAGTAAATAATCAAAACGGACTACAAAAACTAACCTGTACTTATACAAACGTATGTACCCTGTAAATATTACAATTTTAAGGGTGATGGGTCAAAAGCTTTATATGTCCTTTATATAAGACATATGGGACATTATTTTAACGAATACTTGCTCCATCTCCTTTCTCCTGTTTTTTTAAGCGTTCCTGACAAAACGAGTGATGTTAACTCTCTTTGTATTGTCTTAGAGCTACAGCCTTTTATGGCATCAATAAACTCATTGATAGTCACCGCCCCCCGAGTTCGAACTATCTCCAATATACGTTTCCGTCTTGAACCTATGTCCATAGATATATTGTTTATGGTTTTTATATTTTGAGTATTGTTATTGATAGTAATTGATGGTGATTTTTTATCAGTTTTATCTTCTCTTACCATCTCCACCGTTTCTTTATTTTCGATAATCATTATCTGATTATCAGGCTTTTCTTCGTACTCATCTTTATCATCTAAAATAGATTCTATATTCACATCATCCGCCATGTCCTTTTTATCCAGATTAAGCAACTGATCATTTACCGCCCTCACCAATAATCCAGCATTCATTTCCGTAATCAAACCTATATCTTGAGACACCTTTATTAAAGAATTTAACTTTAAAAAACTATCTTTTTTATTTGAACTTTCCACACATGATATAGCAACCCTCCTTAGAGACATCTTTAAAGGCTCAGGCTCTTCAAATAAATCAGTAATTAAATAAATCGCCTTCGAAATAGCCTCGACTTGAACCTGTCTTTTAATAACCAAACCTGATTGATTGTTGTTATTTATTGTGTCCATTAACCTGCAGTATATATAAGACAAGTAAAAAAGCAAGTCATAAATTCAAGTCATGTTAAAATAAACACCATGTCCAAAAAGAACATAAGAAATACTAAGAAAAAAAATATTAAAATCAGTGTCCCTGATAGGGATAATAGCTTTAGTGTACAAGGAATTTTTAACAGTATAAGACAGACTATGGTACCAAACAATTCATATGTAAAGAACACTGCTCTTTCACTTGTCTTTTTTGTCCTTTTTCTGTTTTTTGCACTATCAACAATAAGCCTGGGTGGAAGCTTTGGAAACATGACTTACAGCGGCTTTACCTACATGTTAGGTTATGGTTATTATCTGCTTCCCTTGTTGTTTATAATGCAGTCTTATTTTTATGCAATTCA
>JAYSOO010000060.1:0-9793 GCA_043722755.1 Candidatus Parcubacteria bacterium | reverse complement strand
CACATAGTCTCAAATTTTCTAACACTGCTAGGCAACACACTTCCTCGACCTTCATTTATATTAAATGTAGCTGAATTTAATCGAATTGTATTTTTAATTTTTATATTTCCTACTGGCACTATTCGATCAGAACCAGTATTACTTATTTTATATGTAAAACCTATTGGCAAATTGGTGTAAAACCTTTTACTATTTTCTGTTGAAAAATTTGTTAAACCTGCACCCTCTCTTATATCTCCATTAACTCTCAACAATACAAGTATGCCGATCTTACCGCCTATTGATACATTTCCATCCTCAGCAGATGATGGAGCTTGATTTCCCAAGAAAATAGCTGAGAAATAACCTCCTGGTTCAGCATCAGCTGGGATTGTTATAGTAAAAGGTATAACTTTTTTTTCCTGACTTTTAACAGCTATTGATAGATCGGTTTTAATCCATGTTGCCAAACCTGTATCAGATCCTACAAACTTTGGAGCTCCTGAATCATCACTCGATTGAAAATTTTCATAAGAAGTATAAAAATTTTTATCTTCACCTTGTTCATTGTACACATTAATTTCACCAACCAAAGTTTGACCAGGGTCGCCCATTATTTCTATTCTAGCAGGAGATACTGTTAAAGCTTGAATGTTTACCGAAAAAACTGCAATTATAGCAATAAGAGAAATTTTAATGTGTTTGCATGGGTTCATGAAATTATATTTTTATTTTTATAATTAATTGATTTATGTTCTAAAAATTTGGAGTTGCTGTATATGTAAGTGTTGATCCATATGTACCAGCTTCTGTATTGGCTGTAATGTTAGCAATATATCTAACACCGTAGGTTGTACTGTTTGTTGTACCAGTTGAAGCTGCTATTTGATCTGGAAATGATGCAGTATCCAAAGCAAAACCTGCTGCCGCATACGGCACAGCAACTGCACCAGAACCTCCTGAAGCTACTAGGCGGACACCGAACTGTTCTGTACCAGCAGCAGATGCTGTGTTTGTGGATCCTATGGCATTTATAGT
Source organism: Candidatus Parcubacteria bacterium (assembly GCA_043722755.1). Lineage (GTDB taxonomy): Bacteria > Patescibacteriota > Minisyncoccia > Phycocordibacterales > CAIZLB01 > CAIZLB01. The sequence goes on along the minus strand of JAYSOO010000060.1, from coordinate 8,776 downwards.
ACTTGTTGCGTATGAAAGAGTACTACCGTTTATATTTAATGAATATCCATTAGCAGCATTTGTTCCTACGATTATGTTATGAGCATCTGTTTCAGAACCAGAACCTAGAGTATCACCTGTTGCATATCTCGCACTTGCTGAAAGCAATGAACCAAAACCTATAGTGTTATCTGATATTGAAAATGTTATTGATTGAGCAACAAGCGCTGTAACAACCACTTGGTCATCTGTAAGTATACTCGCACTAACACTTCCAGTATCTCCAAAAGTTCCAGATATGTTTGTTACATAAGTTGCAGCAGTTGTAGGGTTAATTGAGTTTACACTTGTATAACTTATAATAATCTTATCGTTTGGAGCAACAGTAGCCGATCCGATACCATCAGTTGGAGCGGTTAGTGTCAAAATACGGTTTTGTGTACCAGACAGTACTGCACCCCATGCAGTTGCAGATGGAGATGCTGCCAACGTTTCAGTAGACTCAAGACCTGTAGAAGCTCCATGAGTAAGTGATATGGAAGCTATTGTCTTAGTTGTAAAGTTAAAATCTGAAGGAAAAGTAACGATAATAGTGTCAGTACTGTCTGATGCACCTGTCGGTGTGTTAAATGCAATAGTATGACTTGAAGCCGTACTGATTTTAAGAGTAGACTGTGTATCTGATAAATTTAACAAAGATGCAGCATTAGCCATTGGTGCCATGAACATGGCAAGTACCATAGCAGTGGATAATATTTTTATTTTTTTTTCAAAGATCAACATTTTTGTAATTTTTTTTGTTTTTATTTGTTTTTATTTGTTTTTTAATTGTTTGAATAATTATAACTTAAAAAAAATTAAAAAGAAACTGTTACAACATATGTGATGACCGCAGAGTACGATCCTGAGATTGTATCTGCACTAATATTAGACAAATATCTCATTCCAAAAACAGAAGTTGATGCGTCACCCGTACCCGAAGAAATAATATCTGGAAAACTTGCCGTATCGTATGCCCAATTATTTGTATTGTACGGTGATGTTGTTGTACCTGTACCAGAGTTCAAAACAATGCGTGCACCAAATTGTTTTGTACCAATACTAGGTGCCACTGCTGTAGCTCCAATCGCAGTAACAGTACTCGAACCAGAAGTGAGTGTATTTCCCTGTAAGGAAATAATATATCCTCCTACTGCATTAGTACTTGCTGATAAAGTGTGAGCGTCAGAAGTGTCCGTCCCTGCACCTAAGGTATCTCCAGTGGCATAACTAGATGCTACAGACAAGAGGGTTCCGAACCCTATAGTGTTGTCAGATATAGAAAAAGTTAAAGATTGCGTACCATTAGCAGTACCACAAATCTTATTACTGTATGCTGACCCATTTCCTATATGACTATTTGTATCACTCTCTATTGATCCAAGCATAGTGTCATACCCTACGCAATCTCCAATCTTATATCCAACAGTAACACTACCTCCAGAAGGAACTGAGAGGCAAGATGCATCAGCAAAATTTGAAAAAGTATTCTTTTCTGCATGTGCGTTTGTCGTGCTAGAGAAATCGAGAACTGTTGCAAACGTACCACTGCATGAATTTGAAATACCTGTAATCCCCGTGCAGCACACCATGTTTGTGTAATTTGACTCTGTACCCAACTCCCCATGTGAATTTGTGGTACTTGCCATTCGATAAATTATCGCTCCGCTGGCACATGTTGTTGTAACACTGCATGACAATGTGCCTGCAGACACAAAATTTGAAAAAAGCGGTATAGTAGTCACCGCAAAAATTATATATATATATTTCAAATCATTAAAAATTTTCATTTTTAATTTCTTGGTTATCAGAATAATCACTTTGTATAACACTGTTCTCTGTAAGCATTGGTGTGATGAGTACAGTGTTATTGAATAAAGATTCAGTGTTTAAATTCACTTCCTGATATTCTTCTTGAAAAGGAAGGACAAGAGTAGAACCTGCTGGATTTATATTATCAAACAGCACTGTCGGGATGGTAGTTGTTGCAACTGGGTTTGAAGTTGATGACAAGACCAAAATACCGTCAGATGTTTTGCTAATTTCGATTTCAGGTATAGATACAGCAGTGGCCGTAGATGTTGAATTAGTTGTTGTTGCCACTATTGCGGATTTAGCGACATCAGAATTATCCACAGTAGATATACCATCATATGTGACTGAAAAAAGTTTTTGGTTAAGATATCCGGACACAGATCCACATTGAGATAGTGTCAATTCGGAACACTCGTATTCATTAAGGGTTTTTATTATTGTAAAATCACCGATCCCAAAAGATACAACAGAATAACTTGAAGAGTTGCCGTTTCCGACCGCTGCATGAACCACCGCCATACCTGTAGACAGTTTGTATATTGAGACTCCAGTCGTGTCGGATGATTCATCCTGCAAAACCATAGTGTCTCCTAAAGCCATGGTTGCATAGTTTACAGTTTTTTCACTTACAGGCACAACATTAGTCGATGAAGGGACTTCATAAAAACCCTTACTTGGATTATATATAGTAAGGTCATCAATATCCTTATCTTTTATTACAGATTCAGCCTCAGTATACAAAGAAATAGAAAATAATATACAAAAAATTGCTCTTGCAGGGATGTATCTATTTATTTTTTTAAAATATTTTTTTGACATAATAATTTTACCAATATTCTATAGTGCTACCAGCCTTACAAGTAATAGCAGAACTGGCAACTTCTGATGCAAAACGAACAACTACAGTACCGTTAGCAGAAGGCACAATAATACCAGTGATAAGAGCGATATTTCCTGTCGTATTAGCAGAACTTAAGTTAGAAGCGGCAGGTATAGAATATGCAATAACGTTGTTGTTTGTGTTTGTTGTTGCAGTTAAGGAATAGGCAGAGGTGTACGACAACTCTGAGGTAGCAGGACCGTTAAGTGTCCAGCGAGATCCGGTCGTGGCAGCAGCAGCGGAATAGTTAATAGTTGCCCTAAATCTATATTTCACACCACTTGTTACAGAAAATGATAGGCCAGTGCAGTCAGCCAAAGTGTTTAACGTTGCATTGTTGTTTATCACATCAGATGCAAGCACCACTATAGTCTCACCTGCAGTCGTCCATGTTCCATCACCTCTCCAGAAGGTACTAGCACTCGCACCTGTACCGGAGTTTAAGTTTGCTACAGGCAGGTTACCTGTTACTCCGTTTGCGAGGTTGATAAGTGACCATGCCGGATTATTAGAAGCACCTGTATTAGACAAATATCTCGTTGCATTTGTATCTTTCGTTAAAACAGACAGAGTATCTACAGCACTTCCAAACAAAAGATCACCTTGTGCAACTCCTCCACTAACACTTGAAAAGTTGTGTCCAGGATTTGGAGCAGCTGCAAATGCCAATCTAATAAATGATGTTAGAATAGCAACTGACAATATTAAAATCAAAAAAGTATATTTACTTATATTTTTTGAGTTAAGATTCATATGAATAATAATATCATATTATATTACTCTTGGAAATAATTTATGATAAAATAAAACACATGATTTCAACAATGCTTATAATACTCGCCACAGTTCTTTTATTTCTTTTTTCTGTAAGCAAATTTTCTGCAAATATAGAAAAAGTTGCCGGAGAAAAATTAAAATATTACTTAACCAAAACAACAGAGACACCAGCTCGTTCAACTTTTACAGGATTTATAGTAAATGCCATTTTCCAATCAAATACAGCGATAACTGTTACTTTAGTTGGATTAGTAAATGCTGGACTGGTTACATTTCCAGGTGCTTTAGGAATAATCATAGGATCAAACGTTGGCAACACGCTGACTTCTCAACTTATTGCCTTCAACGTTATGGCTTTTGCTCCTGTGTTTATTGTTATTGGATTTATGATGAAAAGATTTAAAAATCCAATAAGGCATTATTCTGGCCCTGTGTTTTATTTTGGATTATTGTTTCTTTCTTTAAGCTATCTACAATTGTTAATATCTCCATACATAAATCATCCTTCAGTATTAACTTTTATCTCTCATATTGATTCGATATACATAGCAATAATTGTCGGTATTATTGGTGCTGCTATTTTTCAATCAAGTACAGCTATATCAGTTTTGGCAATAACTTTTGCTGTTTCAAATATTTTAAATTTCGATCAGGCCTTTGGTATTGTGGTTGGGTCAGGTATCGGCACAACGATAACAGCATTGATTGCTTCATTTGTTATGAATACAGCCTCACAAAGAACATCATTTGCACACTTATGGTTCAATGTGATGTCAGTGATACTGACAATATTGTTATTTAATCCCATCAGATCAATAACCTTTTATTTTAACACCACTCTGGGTCAATCTATTGCCAATGCCCATCTTCTAGTAAGTGTTGTTACTGCAATTTTTCTACTTATAACATTCAAATGGTATATAAAATTCATCGAACTTATAATCCCAAACAAAGGTTTTTTTCACAAAACACGCGCAGCAATACGAAGCAAAATATAGTAAAAACTCTTATAATATGGTATTAATTTAATTATAATGCAATTTATACCGCAGATTCAAAAATTATTATCACTTATCTTGATCAAGGACATCTTTGATGTCCTTATAATCACTGTCTGCATTTACTTCATGCTAGTTTTTATTAAGCAAACTAGGTCCTTTTTTCTCCTCGGCGCCTTTGTTTTATTGTTTACATTAAATTTTATTGCCCAAAAATTTGACTTGAGTTTGACCCGACAACTGTTCGAGCCTTTGTTAACTTTATTTATAGCAATTTTTGTTGTTGTATTTCAGCCTGAAATTAGAAAATTTTTCAAATGGATTTCATCTGGCAAAATAAATCCATTTACAAAAATCTTGTCTTTACCTAAAGATACTGCACAAACAGTAGTGAGGGCAGTCTTTTCCATGGTAGAACAACGTGTTGGAGCTATACTAGTATTTCCAGGAGAATATCCACTTGATGATTTGTTGGAAGGAGGATTCCCTTTGAACGGACAAGTTACAGCTGCATTAATATTAAGTATTTTTGACCCATCTTCTCCAGGACACGACGGCGCAATTCTCATAGAAGGATCAGAGATAAAGAAGTTTGGATTACACTTACCACTTGCTCGTGACTTTACAGAATATAGAAGAGTTGGAACGAGACATAGAGCTGGTGCAGGAATAACAGAAAGAACAGATGCAATGGCCATCATCGTATCTGAAGAAAGAGGTGAGGTTTCAGTGTCATTAAACGGAACTTTGCAGAAAGTCAAAACTCCGGAAGAATTAACAGATATTATTGCAAAATTTACAGGCAACGATCTTAAGGGTACAAACATTAAACAAGGAGTTGTAAAAAACTTATTTCTAAAAAATCCAATCTTAAAAACAGCCGCCATATCAATAGGAATAATATTTTGGTTTTTTTCAGTCCATAAGGCTGGCATAGTAAAGATAAATTATTCGATACCAATCGAATATAGGTACATAAGCTCAAACATTATGATTACAAGCAGTTTACCTGATTCTGTAAACATAACAGTCACAGGCAGCAATAGAGATGTGATCAATCTTGGAAAAGATGATATCAAAGTCATCGTAGATGCTAACAAATTCATAATTGGAAATAACGAATTTATTGTTGATCAAAAAAATATTGAAAAGCCTTCATATATTGAATTAAGTAATTTTATTCCAAAAGAAGTTAAAGTAAGAACGGTTAAAAAAACCCAAAACTAGCGTGATACAATTAGATTATGAATATGAATACATACAACTGGTATCAAGCACTCAAAAAACCCACCTGGGCTCCTCCATCTTACCTTTTTGGCCCAGTATGGACATTCCTTTATATCTTGATAGCGATTTCTTTTATACGAGTTTTTATAATGTTTTTTCAAAAGCAGATTCCTTTTATTGTTGCACTACCTTTTATTTTAAATATTTTTTTCAATATAATTTTTACTCCGATCCAGTTTGGACTTAAGAGCAATGTTTTAGCTTCATTGGATATTAGTTTGATATTGATAACTTTGATATGGGCGATGATAGTGATATATAAATATTCTTCATGGATTACATACATTCAACTTCCCTATCTTGCCTGGGTATGCTTTGCAACAGTATTACAGTTTACAATAATGTGGATGAATAAGTGATTACAAATAACTGCCACCTTCTCTCACATAATGACAAGTATATCCTTTGGGTACCTTTATCAAATAATCCTGATGGTATTCTTCGGCTTTGTATATTTTATCCATTTCCAGCGACTTCAATTCAGTCATGACTGGTCCTGGCCATCTCTCTGACTTGTTTACTATTTCTATAAAATCTTTTGCCCATTGCTCTTCATTTTCGTCATTATAAAAAATAATTGATTTATATGATTCACCTATATCATTCCCTTGCCTGTTATATGTTGACGGATCGTGAATCTGGAAAAAGAAATCTAAAATATTTTTAAAACTTGTTTGAGTATCGTCGTATTCAATAAGCACGGCTTCGGTATAGCCTGTATGATTTTCATATGTTGGATTTTCTATCTGTCCACCAGCATACACTACATCAGTGTTTATGACGCCAAGTTGTTTTCTGATGAGGTCTTCCATTCCCCAGAAACACCCTCCTGCCAGTACAGTTTTTTTGATCATATGTTTATTATATTTAATGTATAATTATTTTTCTGCCGGAGTAAAATTCATCGAGATAGAGTTCACACAATATCTAACATTTTTCTTCGTCATATTCTCCCCCCAAAACACATGCCCTAAATGCCCGTTGCAATTATTGCACACTATTTCAACCCTTCTACCATCAGTATCTGGAATCTCCCTCACTGCCCCATCAATAGCATTATCAAAACTCGGCCAACCGCAGTCTGATTCAAATTTATCTTCTGATTTATATAAAGGAGCATCACAGCGTTTACAGGTGTAAATTCCAACATCTTTAAAGTTAACGAATTTACCCTTAAAAGGCGCCTCTGTTTTTTTATAGACTATTATATCTTCTTCTTCAAACGTTAATTTGTTCATAGTTTGATTATATCACGAGTGTAAAGTTACTTACATCATAACCCTCTCTCCTTCAACAACAACTCCTTCATCGCGAAGGAGTTAATGGTCAATCCCGAGAACTGAAACGGAATGCAGTACATAAATTTTCCTTTAAATCTTTAATTTTCATACATGAAATGTATTAGTATATATTCGTATCATAATTTTCCAACGATGTATTAAGCTGTCTATTCACCCTTATAAAAGTCGTTCTCTTAGAAAGTTCTTTTATAAATCGTGCCCCGAGATATGTGCAAGTGCTTCGTAGTGCTCCGAACAAGTCCTGCATAAAAATATCAATATTTCCTTTATGAGGAATCAGCACGTACCTTCCTTCTGACGCGCGGTGAATATCTTTCTTTCCGTAGAATTCTTGCAGTGCTTTATTTGAACTTGATCCAAAAAATTCTTTATATTTTCTGCCGTCTTTTTCTATCGTGTCACCACCTGATTCTTCAAAGCCAGAAAATAATGATCCTGACATATTAAAATCTGCTCCTCCACAAAATGCTTTAGCAATACATGAAGGATATTTTTGTCCACCATCCGCGATTACCAATCCACAACTTCCATCCTTATTTGAGATTCCATGAGCAGCATCAGCACATTCTATAACCGCAGAAAGCTGAGGATATCCCACACCTGTCATTCGACGAGTTGTACATACAGATCCCGGACCAATTCCAACCTTTACGATGTCGGCACCAGACAGGAGTATTTCCTCTGTCATCTCATTGGTCACAACATTTCCCGCAATAATAATATGCTTTGGACAGATGGCGCGTATCTCCTTTATCACTTCTAAGAATCTTTCAAGGTATCCATTTGGTACATCAAGACAAATAAAAGAAAAATTATCCAGCAACTTTTTTGCTTTCATCTTCTTTAGTTTTTCCATATCTTCCTCGCGAATTCCGAGAGTGTATGCAACGTAATCCGGATTTTTAAAAGTCTTGAAAAATTTTTTATACTCTTCAACTTCGTAATATTTATGAAATGTCGTAATAACCTTATACGGCGATAAAACTTTAGCCATAGAAAAAGTTCCACATGATGCCATGTTGGCAGCCATGATCGGCACGCCGGTCCAAGTTTTAGTAGAATGTAAAAAAGTAAACGTTCGTTCGAGAGAGATATCTTTACGTGAAGTTAATGTACTTCTTTTTGGACGAAGAAGTACATCGTCATAATCCAGCTTTATGTCATTGTCTATACGCATGACATTAATTATATTACCAAACCCCTAATAGAACAGGTTAACATATTCAATAATGTATTTTATATTGGGAGACGGACCATTGATCCAGATCAACGGTTTTTTATCCTTGTTTATCTTACTGTTTTCTATTGTGTCTTTTATCCAAGATATAACCTGCTGCTTGTCTATTGGATTTTCTTTGTCCTCTAGGTTTGGCAATTCAACCTTCATTTTTATATGTTTCTCATCCTCATCTATCAAGACCACCCTTGACAATATAGTTGACAGTAATATCACGTTTTTATTTGTATATAAAATTATGCAGTTTTCAGTATCGATATCTTCTAAAACCTTAAGGAGTGAATTTTGTGCCTGGGGAGAAATGTCGTCAAAAATCAACACACCTAATTTGCCGAAATCAGAATTTATCTGAGATGAAGATTTTTGAAAATCATTTTGAAAATCTCGAATATCATCTATCGCGATGGTTTTATTTTTTATAATGACAATGTCAGAATTCAAAGGCAATGTAGCCTGTATAAAG
>JAYSOO010000059.1:0-1577 GCA_043722755.1 Candidatus Parcubacteria bacterium | reverse complement strand
TAACAGGTCAATACCTCGGAGCTTTGCTCCGGCACATGGACAAACAAAGTTTGTTCCATGTGATACCTCGATGCGCAGCACTCGGGGAGGTATTCATTGTAAGCGATAGAATATGCATTTATGCATATTCGTGTGGGAATTGAAAGGGTTTTATTTATTTTTGAGAACCTATAAGTTTGAGAAAATTTAAAACCCATACTGATTCCGTAGGAATCAAGTCCCTCATTACGCACAAGGCATATGTTACTTATGAGCGTTTGTTAATTAGGGATATAGAAGTACTCTTGTGGTATATTTTGATATAAATAATAATAATTACATACTACCCTATTTGTTCAACTTTCAAGGCTAACGCCTGAAACTCAAATGGATTTATCATATTTTTATCTATTATAGATAAATGATCACTTACCTCTTTTCCAAATTTATTGAAACGAGTTTCTAATTTTCCAAAACTACCATCCAAATCATCAAAACGTTGATCAATAGCTGCAAATCCTTCTCTCATGTATGAATCTAAACCAGAGAATCTATTTTCCAAACCATCCAACCTATTTTCTAAACCAGAGAATCTATTCTCTAGATTATCAAATCTATTTTCTAAACCAGAGAATCTATTTTCTAAACCATCCAACCTTACCCCAAGATTATCTATCCTTTTATTAACATTTGCAAAACCTTCCATCATTAAAACAGCTAGTTCATTTATTTTTATAGCAAGAGTATTTACAACTGTACTTAACTCACCAACAGTAACAGCCAGTTCGACCACTGTCATATCGTCTTTTATTCCTTTTTGTTGATTATTATTTGTTCTCATTAAATATAATTATATTCCAAACAATAGTAAAATCAAATTTCTTTAGAACTGTAATATGTCTTCAATGTAAGTCAACACTTTTTGTAAAAATATCTATATTTACCTAATCATTTCATCAATAAGACTTCCTGAACTTTTCTTTAAAATATCAAATAATTTCTTTATATTGCTTTCTGTAGGAACACTCACCTTTGATCCAACACTTGAGAATGGGATTATTTTATATTCAACTTTATCTTTATATACACTGGCCGAAACTCCTATTCCATTTGTTGTGTTAAATGAAAAATACTGATCAAAAATAAAATTACCGAGTGAGTAAAATATATATTTATCTTTATACACTTCGATTGTTTCAACAACATGAGGGTGTGAACCTATAACCACATCCACCCCGGCATCAATCCACTTATGTGCCATTGCCACCTGTTTCTTACTTGGAGTTAATTGATACTCTATTCCCCAATGTGGGTATATAACCAAGTAATCAACCTGTGATCTCATCTCTTTTATTTTATCCATAATCAGAGCATCATTTGTAAAACTAAACTCATTCCAACCAATAATACCAATACATATATCTTTTACACATGTAGAAGTTGATGTGTAAGCTGGATTATTAGTAGGGCTTCCGAAATACATCAGATTATTTTTATCTAGAGTCGATCTAGTTTGGTTTAATCCATCTTGTGCAAAATTTAAGGTGTGATTATTAGCCAAGCTCACAATATCTATACCTGCTTTTTTAATAGCCACC
>JAYSOO010000058.1:0-4003 GCA_043722755.1 Candidatus Parcubacteria bacterium | reverse complement strand
TAGTATTCGATTTTCAATATTCAAATCATAAGGGGGTAATTGTTTTTATCCGCGTTATGGATGGTGAGATAAAAAAAGGTGACGAGCTCATTTTCTCTATTGCTGATGAAAAATTCTTTGTACTCGAGGTTGGAATATTTGCACCAGAGGAAAGACCTGTGGATGTATTAACGAAAGGAAGTATTGGTTATGTTGTGACAGGTATCAAAAGATCTGGTGTGGCAACTGTGGGTGATACGGTAACAGGTTTTAGAAACTCATTGCCTGCACTTGACGGATACATGAAGCCGGATCCTGTGGTTTGGGCATCGATCTATCCCGAAGATGCGGATGATTTTGAGTTATTAAAGCAATCTCTTGGAAAATTATCTTTATCCGACTCATCGTATTCTTACGAAGAAGAATCATCTGGAACTATGGGACGCGGTTTCCGTTGTGGATTTTTAGGACTGCTCCATTTGGAAATTATTACAGAAAGATTAAAAAGGGAATATAATCTGGCTTTGATTATTGCTACTCCAAGCATCACCTATGAAGTTACTTTCAAAGACGGAAAAACAAAAATGATTTATTCCCCATCTCTTTTTCCTGAGCACGGGCAACTGTTAAAAGTTCGCGAGCCTTGGGTAAACCTGAAGATTATTTCACCAGGACAATATTCTGGAAATATTTATCAATTACTTTATGATCATGAAGGTGAACTTGTAGAGACTGAGAACTTTGGTGATGAGCGATTGTCACTGACTATTCTTATGCCACTACGTGAGCTCATGAGAAATTTTTTTGATGAATTAAAAAGTGTTAGTTCAGGTTACGCATCTCTTTCGTACGAATTTTTTGAAATGCAAGATGCTGACGTAACACGTATGGAAATATTGGTCGCTGACGAGCCCATAGAGGCCTTTACAAGAGTTGTAGCACAAAGAAGAGTAGATGAAGAGGCTAATAAAGCAGTAGACAAGCTGCATGCTGTTTTGCCTAAGCAAATGTTCACCACAAAAATTCAAGCGAAGGCTAATGGGCGTATTATCTCGTCCCGTACATTATCAGCGATGCGTAAAGACGTTACAGGGTATTTGTACGGTGGAGACATTACGCGAAAGATGAAATTATTGGACAAGCAAAAGAAAGGTAAGAAAAAAATGGCCGAACGAGGAAAGGTCAGCATATCTCACGAGGTCTTTTTAAAGATGATGAAATCAGGTTAAATTCCCACAGTGTTATGTGATAATCATTGCAACGTAAGCAAATAGCATACTTACAATTATTAATACAACAACAATAGCCCATACGAATTGAAGTTTTTGACGATGCTTTGGATTTAGAAACATGATATAAATATAGCAATAAATGAGAGAATTTCAAGCCCAAAAAAAACAACAAGCTTCTTTTAATAGAATTGTGAATTCTAAGTGGTCTTTAATTATTTTGCTGATAATACTTATATTGTTAATAAAAGGAAATATGAGAATTTTTAAAAATTATTTTCACGTTAAGGAAAAATACAGCCAAGACATATTATTTTATGAAAGCTTGAAATCAAGAGAGGTTCATCTCAATAAAGATATGGAAAGGCTGAATACTGATCAGGGGTTGGATTATGAAATTCGAAAAAAACTTGACGTTTCTGCAGATGGTGAGAAGGTAATAAAGATAATAGATAAAAAATAAATACGTGATATAATTGAAGAATGGATACAACTACAACAACAAACGAAAAACATAAAATTATTATTTACAGTACTGAAAATTGCAAATTTTGTCACATGTTAAAAGATTATTTAACAGAAAAGGGCTTTGAATATGAAAGCGTGGATGTTGGTAAGGATGCTGCTCAAGCTCATATTGCAAGAGAAAAAAGTGGACAGTTAGGTGTACCTGTAACTGATATAGACGGTAAAATTATTATCGGATATGATATAGAAGAGGTAGATAATTTGCTAAATATAAAATAATTAAATCAAAATATAAAAAATATGGAACCAACAACACAAAACAAAAACTTAATTTATATAATAGTAGGGGTATTGGCAGTAGCTTTATTTGGCTATGTGGTTTATGCTGTTACTCAAAATAATAAAAATAAAAATATGAATACAAACGCAACAACAACAACTCAGGTTGCTGGAGATAGGGTGGCTGAGGTAGGGGATGTTATAGTTATCAACTATTCAGGTAAGCTCACAAATGGTACAGAGTTCGACAACTCATACAAAAGAGGTCAACCTCTTGTATTTCAGGTGGGTCTAGGACAAGTTATAAAAGGATGGGATGAAGGTCTTATGGGGGTAAAAAAAGGTGATAAGAAAACTTTAACCATTTCTGCTGATAAAGCATATGGCGATCAAGAGATCAAAGATCCTCAAACTGGAAAAGTTGTGATTCCTAAAAATTCAACGCTCATCTTTGATGTGGAAGTCGTTGAAGTTATCTCAAGAGTTGATGCTGAAAGAATGATGGCTGAGCAACAAGCAAAAGATGTGGCTGCCTCAGGCACAAAACAATAATTCCAAATGACTTTTCATTAAGTCGGAAGCCACTATAGTTCAATGGATAGAACAGTCCCGTCCTAAGGGGTAGATGTAGGTTCGATTCCCGCTAGTGGCACAATAAGCTCAGAAAATTTCAAAGAAAGACCGGAATAATCCCCATCTGTAGCAGATGGGGATTTTCCTCTGACTCAGACCTAGTAGTCCTCCGTCAAGCCTTTTTCTGTTTCGATCGTGTTTCGTTGTGATGAGATGGATTTGGTATGTAAAATTAACACTCAATATGCTACGATAACTCCATGAAAGACTTAGAATACACCCTCATAGACACAGGAGACAGGCGCAAACTTGAGTCATACAACGGCTACATCATAGATCGTCCGGATCCTCAAGCCTTGTGGCCAAAGAAATTGCCTGCTGACATCTGGTTAAAAGTTGATGCTATTTTTGTTGATGACAACAAAGGGACAAAAAGAGATGAACGAGGCATGTGGAAAACATATAGGGACCTGCCTGAAGATTTTTCTATAAACTTTTTTAAAGACTTAAGATGTGGAGTAAAGTTAAATCCATTCAAGCACACCGGCATTTTTCCAGAGCAATATTATAACTGGAAATACATAGACGAGATTATTTCACAAAGAAAGATAAAAGATAAAAATAAAAATATTAAGGTATTAAATCTTTTTGGATATACTGGATGTGCTTCTGTTGTAGCTGCAGCTGCCGGCGCTGAAGTCGTGCATGTTGATGCATCAAAGCCGTCAATTGGTGTTGGTATGAACAATGCAGAACTCTCTGGTCTGAAAGATGCACCTATTCGCTGGATGCTAGACGATGCGTTTGCATTTGTTAAAAAAGAAATTCGAAGGGGAAATACATATCAAGGTATCATTATGGACCCACCCGCATTTGGTCGTGGGGCAGCAGGACAGGTGTGGAAGTTGGAAGAGCAGTTCGTTGATTTTGTACAAGAGACATCAAAGCTCTTAGCACCAGACGCTTTATTTTTTATAGTAAATGGCTATGCTAGTGGATATTCGCACATTGCCTACAAGCAAAACCTGGAGGCGATTTTTGACAAGGGGGATATAGAAAGCAAGGAACTCGTATTGGAGGACTCTACAGGCAGATTTTTGCCATGTGGGATAGTTGCTAGATGGAAGTCTGAATAAAGATGTCTAAACTTTTTTCAATTTTGGATAAATAATCAGTATCTTGAGTATCAAACCAGGATATTTTTGTTTTTAGTTGTTTATTATTTTTAAACCAAGTTTTTTGTCTCTTTGCATAATGACAGATACCGAAATACAGCTTTTCTTTAAACTGGTCCAGTGTCAAGATGCTTGTCAAGTAGTCAGAGATAAATTTATATTCCAATCCTAGTTTTTGCAATTGTTCATGACTTACTTTTTTATCTTGTAAAAGAATTTCAACTTCTGCTATCATACCTTGATCCAATCTTTCGTCTATTCGAGTTTGTATTCTTTGTTTTAAAATCTCGTAATCAGTGC
>JAYSOO010000057.1:0-4049 GCA_043722755.1 Candidatus Parcubacteria bacterium | reverse complement strand
GTTTCAGTGTTTCGGAGACTGAATCGGTAAAAATCTTTCTGCGGTACTTTGCTGGACAAACAAGATGGAATATTAACAAACTTACGTTATGCTGTTTTTGGATGTGTTCTGTCATTGCTTTATTTTATCAGAAGGAGAGGAAAAGGATCGGTCCAGAGGACCGCTGTATTGGGAATAAAATCTTTGCTTGAATAGATCGTAATATTTATTTAAATCCACTCCTGCAGCTTGTAGAAGTTCCGATCTTTTATCATCACAAATCTTACCGGAATCATCCATATCTTTCTTAAAATTCTCATCTTCTTTGTAGGCAGAGTGACTTTCAGAGATTACTCCATCGCGACAAAAACCTTCAATGGTAATGCTGGCGATGGGTAAGTTCTAACTATGAGCAAAAGCGAGATTTGTTTTCTTTTGATGACCGAGAGAGTATTGTTGGTGGGTTGAATCATCTGTTGATTTTCTGTTGTAAATCAAGTAAGAATTCTTGTATTTTGCTTTTATGAGGTCGTCCATATATATAATATCTTACCGTAAAAAGTTCCGAATTTATAATTTTTTTGCGAGGTTTGGGTTTTACTCATATAAGAGACTATTTTATACTAATTAGATAGAGAGGGGATAACCCTTCATACATATTGACATTTCTGTAAAATTGTATATAATATAATAGTAAAAAATATATTAATTAACTAGATAAAACTTATCCAAGAGATGAAAAATCTATTATTTAAACCAGAGTTTCAGGAATTCTTACAATCATGGAGCAAAACAAGGGCTAATGTTACTTCAAGTGATGGCCTTACACTTATTTCAATCAGTGACCCATCCACATTTTTCAACAGTTTCCATGATGAAACTATTGAAATTCTTGAAGAAATGAGCCAATAAACTGAAGACCCATTTGGCAAAAAATTTGCAAACGAAGAAGTTGATGGTTTTATAAACCATGTTTTAAACGTTGAAAGATTAATTATCTGCTACGATCAAAAGTTCAACATTCTTGGATTTTTATCCTACAATAATCCAACTTACGGCCTATACATTCACGGGGTTTGTACTTCATTAGCTCACCACAGAAATGGGGTTAGTAAAAAAATGATTGCGTGTGCGATCAAAGAAACACGCTCAACTTTCATTGCACTTACTACACAAAACCCTCGCGTATATAAGGCGCTTCAGAGTTTTTGTGTTTATACCTTTCCTAATCATAATAACCAAAACTCTGGCGGTATGACTGATTATTTTAGCGACCTTGCAAAAAAGGAGCTCGTGAAAAGACCCGGTGAATTCAATCCTGTGAATTTTATTATTAAGAATCTTTACGATGAGTGTTTATACCCGAGAATACCAGAAGCATCAAATATATTTATAGACAATTGGTTTATGGGTAAAATCAGCGCAGATAATTTACGTACTTCAAAAAACGGCATGTTTATTGTCGGGCTGATTGATGGGCGATGGCGTGAGTGAGTCAATTTTAAAATTAGTTGTTTTAGAAAAGGAGATAGAAAATATATCTGTCTCTTTTACTATGATCATTAATAAAGCACGAGCATATTTTGAACAATTGAATACATCACCTTACAAAATAGACGAAGGGGTTTTGTTCTATGATTCCGGTGTGAATGGTGAGTGCGTAGGTATAACAGTCTGTACTCACGGAAATGAAATAGCTGGTCTTTATCTTATTCCGTATATATTAGACAAAGTAAAAAGTATAACAAGTGGTTCATTGTATTTTATTGTAAATAATTACAAGGCAACAGAAAAATTTCTCTATGAAAATGAAAAAAATGACCCCCTACTATACCGATTTATAGATATAAACATGAATCGATTACCCGAATTTTTACTTGAGAGAGCAAACACCGAGTATGAGTGCGTTCGTGCAAAAAACCTTATAAAATACTGGAAAAATTTTGATATAGCAATCGATGTACACAGTGCCTATGGCAAAAACCCTTTTATAGTATCAACAAAAAAACATGCAATTATTGACGCCATGCCTGTTAAAAATGTGATTCTAGGTATTACAGAAATACAAAAAGGTAAACCTGCTATAAGTTTTTATGGTAATGAAAACTCATTCTGTTTCGGAGTAGAGACAGGTGAGCATACTGATGAAGAGTCTTTCATTAACGCTATAAAATGTTGCACTGTGCTTCTTTCAAAAATAACTGATACTCCAAGCATTGCTAAAAGTGAGAAAGAATATTTCAATGTTACGCAGTCAGTGATACTGCCCGATACAAAATTTTCACTTATTAGATATTTCAATGATTTTGAAAAAATAGAAGAAGGTTCCAATATTGCAAAACACGATGAGAATAATGAAGTGATACAATCAAATGAAGACTTTTATACGCTACTTTGTTATCCTTTATTGAAACCAAAATATATAAATGATGAAGTATTGTTTTTGATGAAAAAAATGCCGACAGAGTAACCTGTTGGCATTTTGCTTAACTAATACAAACTATGATTCAAGGCCGAGAAAATTTTTGTTAATCTCCGTGATCGTTTTGCGGGCGCTCTCTTTAGCTGCAAGGTTACCTGCTTCAAGTGCGGACTCAACGTCTTGATCTGTAATCAGGGCTCGTTTTTTCTGGAAATCTGAAGTAAAATCAATGATGATTTTTGCGACCAGTTGTTTTAACAATCCAGTTACCTTTTCGCCGTCCATATGACGCTTGAAAATAGCATCAATCTCGGTGTGAACTGAAACATCTTTCGACAGGCTTTTACCAATAAGAATCAAGTTTTCAAGATTAGGAGAAGTTTTACCTTCAACGGATGTCTCTGCTGATTGAACTTTTTTCTTAATGACTTCAGGTGAATCCGATAAAAAGATCGCACCCTCAGGAATACTTTTAGACATTTTCCCTGAGCCCTTTAAAGATAATACGTTAAGATTAGGCATATCTTGGACTTTGGGTGTGGGAAAGAAATCGCCAAACTCATTATTGAATTTAACTGCAACATTTCGGGCGTATTCAATGTGAGGCACTTGATCTTTTCCTACTGGGATAATGGTTGCTTTGTGGATAAGAATGTCAGCTGCCATCATAACAGGGTATGTCACAAGCATCATATTAACCTGTGCTTCGCTTTGATTAGACTTCATTTTATCTTTTAACGTTGGTACACGGGCAAGTTCATTAAACGTTGTGTGGCGAAGTAAAAGCAGCGTAAGATATGCTGTCTCTTCTTGAATAGCGCTCTGAAGAAATAAATTTACATTTAAATCATTAAGCCCAAAAGCCAAATAATCTTTTAAAATTTCATTTCTTTCATCGGTAACAACTTTAGCGCTATTATCTGTGAGACTGTGTAAGTCGGCAACGAATACAAAATTCGTAGAGTCCTTTTTACTTAACAATTCGATGAGTGGAATTACAGCCCCGATAACATTACCGAGAGTAAGTTTGCCAGTTGCTCGAATTCCAGTGAGTACTGTTTTTTTTGATTGAGTAGACATAATTATTATTTTAAATTAAGAAACAATTTTTACAAATCTAGTATATAATAAAAAGCAGAGTAAGTCAATAGACCTTCTCTGCTTTTGCTTCATTTGAAGCAGGGTTAGTCTAATCACAACACCAAGAACACGGAACTGTTGTGTTTGTAGTTGAATCGAAACGCCAAGAAACAGGGTAAGCCGTCGCTGGAACTTCTGATTCTTTCACAAAGGTAACCTTGCAATTCTGCTCCAATTGAACATATCCTTTTGGGAGTTCTGCAGAGCGACGACTCTTTGTGTGTTTGTGGGGAACAGTAACAGCGAGCCCGTGTTTTGCCAGTTCTTTTAACATAAGCTGGACTTCAACAGTTTGCACATTTTGCTGAGCTTTTTGAACTAAATTTTTCATTCTTGAGAAATTAAATAATAAAGTTATAAAATATATTTCCATCTAATTATACACAATTTATAATTAAATGCAATACTTAGCACTGTATCACGATAAAAGGCACCCAAATCCCCTCCCATTATCACGCAAAAAGCACCAAGATCACTCCCGATGCCTTTAAGTCATAATATTCCCATG
>JAYSOO010000056.1:0-4054 GCA_043722755.1 Candidatus Parcubacteria bacterium | reverse complement strand
CAGCTTTGTCTGGCAATTGTCTATCTGCAATGTAGCGTGCAGATAAAGCAACGGCAGCAACTATGGCTTCATCGAGTATTCGAACACCGTGGAATAATTCATATTTATCCTTAAGACCACGAAGAATAGCGGTAGCATCTTCAATAGAAGGCTCTTCAACATATACAGGCTGAAATCTCCTTTGCAATGCAGGATCTTTTTCAATATGTTTTTGATATTCCTTTAATGTTGTTGCACCTATAGCCTTTAGTTCCCCTCGAGCAAGAGCGGGCTTTAACATGTTTGATGCATCAAGAGAACCTTCTGCTCCTCCGGCACCGACCATAGTGTGAGCCTCATCTATAAAAAGAATGACTTTTCCATCTGATTTTTCTATTTCTTTTAAAATGTTTTTTAATCGATCTTCGAATTCACCGCGATACTTTGTGCCGGCAACAAGTGATCCGATGTCCAAAGATAGCAATTCTTTATTTTTTAAAGATTCTGGAACATCTCCCATGGCTATACGATTGGCTAAACCTTCAACGATCGCAGTCTTACCTACCCCAGCTTCACCCAACAGTATCGGGTTGTTTTTTGTACGACGTGAGAGTATCTGTATGATGCGTGAGATTTCTGAATCACGACCAATAACAGGATCAAGCTTATTGTCTCGCGCAAGCGCTGTTAAGTTACGAGTAAATTTTGCTAAAGATTTTGACTTTTTAGCATCGTTTGTGTTGTCACCAGTTTTGGAATCTTTTTGCGATCTCAAGAATTCCAAAGTTGATATACATTTTTCTTTATCTATTTTGAATTTTTCTATAAGCTCACGAGCTGGATTTAATGTGTCAAAAAAGGCAATAAATAGATGCTCAACAGATACAAAGTTATCCTTTATATCAAGTGCAACTTTGCCTGAATTTTCCATAAGCATAATCAGCTCCGGTGTTAAGAAAAGTTGATATGCAGGAGATAAAGTATTTGAAATAGAAGACTCAGAATCTATAGCTTCAAAGGCATTGTCGGTCATCAATATATAGTCTACGTCCATTTTTTCAAGCATAGAAATAACCACAGAATCTTCCTGAGTTAATAAAGATACCAGTAAATGCATAGGTGAAACGTTGGTTTGTCCACGCTCTATTGCAAGTTCGTGTGCACGGCGTATAGCCTCTTTAGCTCGTGTTGTAAAGTTATTTAAGGGGGGCATATTTTCAGTATAACACAGCTGTCAATATTGCGTTTATTGACTTATTTATAGTTCAGAGTAGTATATTTTTGTAATACATTAACCACCATCAACATGAAAGCTAAAGCAATATTTCCGTCAAATTTTCGCACAAAAACTGACTTTTTGAAAAAACAACCTATTTTCCTCATCAACCTAACAGGCTCGATAGTCAAAGTTGAAGTCGTATCTATCACAGAAACATCGATTGATTATCGCAAATCTGATGGAGGACTTTTATCCCATTCGATTACTTCCCCACTAATTTTTTTTCAAGAAGAATTTTTGTGGACACAGGCATTCCTTCAAAAATATAAAAACCTGTCGCCAGATAAGAGAGAGGCATCGATAAAAAATGATGCAAGAAACTGCGATCTGGAGGCTATTATTTTCTGTAATTTTCTAAGCATGATTAAAAGAGTGCATTCGCAAAATCCGATGTATTCGCAGTCAACATTTTGTGACATAATAAATTCAATGTTGAATACAAAGATGTAAGATCATCAAGTGTGCCGCCCCGACTGCTGTAAAATGCATAGGGGTTTTCTTATGCAAACATATTTAAAAATTCATCTGACTTTTTTATCGTAACCTCATCACCCTCTTCCAGTAAAATCTCATCTTCATGGTTATCAACATAACAAAAAGCTGGCCCTCTTAAGATAACAACCTTGATCACAGCATCTTCTTTTAAGACCATATGATTATATTGTTCCGTCGTATTATTAAATGCTAATCCAATACCCAATTCAAAAGTAGAGCGGGTAATAGATCGATAATATCCAGTCGAGCCAATCGGCGTTGATGCCATCAACCCATCACCAATAATATGATTTAATTTTTTTTCATCGTTTACGTAGACATCAAAGCGCACACTATGTCTTGGGTTTTTATTTTTTAGAGAAAATTCGTTTACTGCGGTTATTTTTTTATTTTTGACTTGGGTTTCAATTTTAAAATATTTTTTGATGATGAATTTGCTGGCAAAAAAATTCTCCAAAACTTTTTCATTTGTATCTTTGAATCCAAGATTTCCAATTAAGCTGTTTCGAAGAAATAATTTTGGAATGCTGGGATATACATGTTCAGAACGAAGCAAAGTCCCATCACCTCCGTATGACACGACAAAATCAGGACACTCATCATTTCTGATATATCCTTTTTCTTGAAAAATTTTATTTATTTCTTCAGAGTCATTGCCAAATATCGAGTAAATTTTCATTATAAAGACTTACTATTAATCTTATCTTGTAAAAACTTAATCATTTCATCGTAACTCAAGCCTGTTACTTTCTCATCATTTCTTCCTTCAAGAGAAAATGTATTTGATTCCATCTCTTTGTCACCTACCACAACTAGATATGGGATTTTTTCAACCTTGGATGCACGAACTTTTTTTCCAAGACCTTCACTTGATTGATCAATCTCAACACGGATGTCAGTTTTACTTATTTTTTTATATAAATCATGTGCAAAATCAAGTTGTCTTTCACCTATCGGCACAATTTTCAACTGAATAGGTGAAAGCCATAGTGGAAATGCTCCAGCAAAATGTTCTATTGCCACACCTAAAAATCGCTCTATAGATCCAGAGATTGCACGGTGGACAACAACAGGTCTTTCAGCCTCGCCTTTTTCATTTACAAATGACAAATCAAACCTTTCTGGTAGGTTAAAATCAAGCTGTACTGTAGCAAGTTGCCACTCACGACCAATCGCATCTTTAAACATGAAGTCAAGCTTCGGACCGTAAAATGCTGCTTCGTTTTTAGCTGATTTATATGGGAGATTATTAATATCACATATATCAGTCAAAGCTGTTTCGGCAGTATTCCATACTTCATCAGATCCAAGATATGCACTTTTATCATCACCACGCAAAGACAATCTCACCCAATATCCTTCCATCATGCCCATAGTTGTGTAAAACTCTTTTATGATTTCCACTATAGTATTTACCTCTTCTTTTATCTGTGTTGAACGACAAAACAGATGTCCATCGTCTTGAGTAAGTGCACGAACTCGGGTTAGTCCTGAAAGCTGTCCTGTCTTCTCATCACGATACACAGTTGCTGGTTCGAAATATTTTACGGGCATATCACGATATGAAAATTGATTGTCAGCAAACAATTGCATGTGATGCGGACAGTTCATCGGCTTCATGTAAAAATCTTCCTTTGAAGTTCCACCGTGTACTGAAAACATATCATCAAGATAATGTTGTCCATGACCTGATTTATGATAAAGCTCTGCTTTGGCTAGATGCGGAGTCCATACTCTTTGATACCCTTTGTCTTTGTGTAATGACCATAAATAATTTTCTAACTCTTGTCGAAGCACGGCTCCTTTTGGTTGAAATAAAGGAAGCCCTGAACCTACAAGATCTGAGATAGTGAAAAGTTTTAACTCACGACCTAGTTTTCTGTGATCTCTTTTTTTTGATTCTTCTCTGTTATGTATAAACAAGTTTAACTCTTCTTTTGTATCAAACGCTAAACCATAGATACGCACAAGCATCTTGTTTTTCTCATCTCCCCTCCAATACGCTCCAGCAATTTTGTCTAGCAAGAAAGAACCTTCATTTATCTCTGAAGTGTTTTTAACATGCCCTCCACGACAAAGATCAGTAAACTCATACTCCGTTCCGTTCCCTGAGATATATAAAGTTATTTCTTCACCTCTATCAACAACGCCTTGGATGAGTTCCAATTTATAAGTATTGTTTTTGAAAATGCTTTCCGCCTCTACTTTCGTAACTTTTTGCTGAGCAAAACTCTGCTCGTTTGTTGCCCAAGCTTTCAAAACATTTTTCATCTCATCTTGTATCTTTTGAAAATCCTCTTC
>JAYSOO010000055.1:0-10437 GCA_043722755.1 Candidatus Parcubacteria bacterium | reverse complement strand
ACAGGTCAATACCTCGGAGCTTTGCTCCGGCACATGGACAAACAAAGTTTGTCCATGTGCTACCTCGATGCTCTGCATCGGGGAGGTATTCAGTGGGGGCAAATTGCCACCCTCCTTATAAATTAAATACATAAGCATTATTCTGAACTTGATAAAGGGTATGGACAAATTGTCCACAACCTTTACGTGTTTAATTTAAATTAACTATCCCTTACAAATCGCAATATAATTATCCTTATTAATAACCTCAACCACAGCTTCCGAATATGTCTTTTTAAATAGATGTACAGATTTACTTGATCTGTCTTTGTATTTAAACTCATATGCAATGATTGCTGAGTTTTTTACTTCTACATAATCAATCTCATTTTGATCTCTATCTCTCCAAAAATATGTATTATATAAAAAACTATTATTAGAGTTATATTTTATTCTTTCCATGATGACAAAGTTTTCAAACACACCACCAGTATCCAATCTTTTATCCATACTGTTAAAATCATTGAGCACGCTATTTCGTATACCTATGTCGGTAAAATATATTTTATAACCTTTCTTGATTTCATTTACTTTATTATTTGAATAACCATATAGTCTGTAGATGACAAACATTTTTTCTAATATATCGAGATATCTGTCTACTGTTTTAGCGTTAGCTTTTATTTCTCTTGATATGTTGTTTGTGTTTAAATCAGAGCCTATGTTTTGTGCAATCATGAGTATCAAATCTTGCAATACTTTTGGTTTTTTTATATTTTCCAAACTAAAGATATCTTTGTAAAATGTATTGTTCTGGAGTATCGATAAATACTGTTCTTTTTCATCTGTATTTTTTTCTATCAATCCAGGATAAAAACCATAGGTCATATATAGCTCTTGTTTAGATAGATATCCTTCATAACCTTCATGTTCTATGATTTCTTCTATAGATAATGGATACAGCATATATTCATATGCCCTGCCTGTTAATGGTTCTCGTATCTTATTTGCAAGATCAAAGCTTGAAGAACCTGTTGCTATGACCTGTACTTCGGGGTATGTATCAAACATGGTTTTAAGTACGACACCGATATTTTCTACAAGCTGAGCCTCATCTATTATGATAAGCTTTTTACCCTTAAAATACTCCATGATCTTTTCAGGTTCAGGGTCCGAAACAAGGGCTCTTTGAGAGGGGATATCGCATTGTAAATACACCTTTTCTTCAAGGTATTCATCATATATCTTTTTAACTAGGGTTGTTTTACCTACTTGTCTAGGACCATATAGGATAATAACCTTGTTTTTAAAGAGGTTTTGTTTGATTTTGTCTTCCATTGTTCTTTTGTACATGGATATAGTATAGCAAAATCTGTACTTAAGTAAAGGAAAACAGGTTGTTTTTCTATACTTGAGTCTAGGAAATTGGGGTTTTGGTGGAGAGGTTGCGGGACGGACACGAAAGGATATTGAAGAGAAGACAGGGAAGTTGTTAGTGTCGAAGAGAAATTTTAAGGATGGGAAGAATAGTATAGAATAATAAACATGCTTGTTAAGCGAAAGCTTTATATTGGCTCCAAAGCTGAAGGCAGGCATTCATAAAAAACTCGTTCATGGAACGAGTTTTTTGTGTGTATAAGAAATTAGTATCAGTCCCACATAGTATGTATTGACATTGCATAATATATGACTATAATAATTAATATGAATACATATATAAATACTCAACAATTGAGAGATATTGTTGAAGAGCAGTATCTATCTCTTCAAAAAAAGCCAAATTTCGTGAAAAGGGGTAATTTCGATATGGTAAAATCTTCCATGAAGTTGCCTCATGCGGTAATACTTACAGGTATACGCAGATCTGGAAAATCAACCTTGTTAAAACAACTTATGGATGAGTACAAGAGTGCGAGCATATATTTTAGTTTTGAGGATGAAAGATTATTTCAGTTTAAAGCTGAGGATTTTTCAAAATTGCACGAAGTTCTTATAGAGTTTTATGGAAATCACAAAGTTCTTTTTTTTGATGAAATACAAAATATTGAAGGCTGGGAAAGGTTCGTACGTCGTTTAATGGATCAGGGATATAAATGCGTCATAACAGGATCAAACGCCTCTCTTTTAAGCAAGGAATTGGGGACGCGTCTTACTGGTCGATATGTTTCGCATACCGTGTATCCATTTTCTTTTGCCGAATTTTTGGATTTTAAAAATACAGCAACCGAAGATTTTGTAGGCATTGAAAAAAAAGTAGTACTCAAAAAGAAATTTGATGAGTACCTTACCCTTGGTGGCATGCCAGAATATCTTCAGACAGAAAATATTGAAGTTCTAAAGACTGTATATGACGACATATTATATAGAGATATCATAACCAGATATGCCATACAAGACGTATCAAGTCTTCGTCAGTTATCTGGATATTTATCAAGTGTGATTGGTCAGACATTTTCTTATAATAACTTAAAAAATCTTTGTGATCTCAAAAGTGTTCACACGGTAAAAAATTATCTAATGTATCTTGAAAATAGCTATGTGTTTTTAGTTCTGCATGCATATACAGATTCACCAAAGAAAAATATTTTAAATCCTAAAAAGATATATGGAATAGATCATGGTATGATGTCGCATACAGGATTACTTGGAAAGGAGAATTATGGGAGAAAGCTTGAAAATATAGTGTACATAGAATTACTGCGTCGATACAAAAATATGTATTTTTATAGAAATGCCGAGGATCACGAAGTTGATTTTTTTGTAATAGATAGTTTGGATGGAGTTCGACAACTTATACAGGTATCATGGTCCATAGCTGATAAAAAAACTCGTGAACGAGAATTGCGTGCTATTACATCAGCGATGTCTAACTTGAAGGTTGATATCGGGTATATAGTGTCATATGAAGAAGAAGATGAGCTTGAGATGAATGGAAAGGTGGTGTATGTTGTTCCTGCGTATAGATGGTTGATGGAGGTGATGTAAGATTTTGATCTACAAGAGGTATTTTGTATTGGAAGAGTCTTTACATGAATAAGTTCACAGACACTCGATGTATAATACACATATGCTTGTTAGGCGAAAGCTTTATATAGGCTATTATAAGCTGAAGGCAAGCATTAATAAAAAACTCGTTCTCGTAATGGGTTTTTTATGTTATATGTTAGTCATTTTCAACATCTCCTTTCATTTTAAATACATCGTCCCGTTTTTCACTTGTGGTGTGTGCTGGTATCACGCTCCAAAAATGAACTTGTCCGTTTCCAATTTTTCTCAGAATTACCTTTAATTTAATGTTTTTGTATATGGCTATAAGTCCCCAATACTCTTTCTGTTTATTAAAAGTCCCAGCAGGTATTTTTTCATTAAATAATGGAATTTGACACCAGTGATATAATAGAATAATCAATGAATAAAAAAATACTTAACAAAAAAATAACCATCTTTGAAGACAAAGAAATCCGTCGCGTATGGCACGAGGAGAAGTGGTTTTTCTCTGTCATAGATACGGTTTCTGCATTGACGGATCAACCTGACTATAAGAAGGCTAAAAGTTATTGGACCACTTTAAAAAATCGCTTAAAAAATGAGGGTAGTCAGTTGGTCACAAAATGTGACCAACTGAAACTGGTTGCCGTTGACGGTAAAAGCTACATTGCTGATGTTTTAGATGTGGAAGGTATCTTCCGCCTCATCCAATCAATCCCATCATCTAAGGCTGAACCGTTCAAGCTCTGGCTGGCTCGAATAGGTAAAGAAAGACTGGAAGAGATAGCAAACCCTGAACTGGCTGTTACCCGAGCCAAAGAGTTGTATGAGAAAAAGGGTTATGACAAGTCTTGGATAGATAAACGTATGCGAGGGATAGCGGTTAGAAACACTTTGACTGATGAATGGAAAAACCGTGGAGCAAAAGGTTCTGATTATGCAATACTGACCGATGAGATATATAAAGCAACATTTGATAAAACCTCTAAGGAATACATGGATCATAAAAGCCTTGATAAAAAAGCTGGGGACAATCTTCGTGATCATATGGGTGATATAGAGCTTATCTTGACTATGCTTGGTGAAGCCACGACAACTGAGCTTTCGACAACTAAAGATTCTCAGGGTATTGTTGCACTTAAGCATGATGCTAAAACTGATGGAGAGGTTGCTGGGCGGACGAGAAAGGATATAGAGGAGAAGACAGGGAAGTTGTTGGTGTCGAAGAAGAATTTTAAGGATGGGAAAAATAGTATAGAATAATAAATAGACATGCTTGTTAGGTGAAAGCTTTATATCGGCTATTAAGCTGAAGGCAAGTATTGATAAAAAACTCGTTCTCGTAATGGGTTTTTTGTGGTATTACACTCCAAACTCCTCATATGTATCACTCACAGAATCCACAATAAAATTAATCATATGATCATATTCACCATCAGTAAAAGCTTTATCTAAACAATTGTAATATACATTTTTCTTTTTCTTATTTATTATAACTGGTATTATATTTTCCTTGATCAACATTGCATTCATTAATAATCTTCCAACTCTACCATTACCATCAGGGAATGGATGTATTATTTCAAACTTAGAATGGAATATACTTGCTTTGGTTAATATGTCATCTTGAGACGTGTGTATTTCTGAAAAAAGATTTTGTATAAGTTCAGGTACTTAAATAGTTTGCGGTTATGGTTTGACTACCAACAATACGCACTGGGTGATATCTATATGATCCTGCATTATCCAATATTCCGTTCATCAATATCTCATGTAATCTTTTCAATAAACTTTCATTGATTTCTTTTCCTTCTTTAATATATTCAAATAGATACACCAAAGCTGACTTATGGTTTTTGGCTTCCATCTGCTCTATGAGTGTTTTGTTTGTGATGTTTATATTTTCTAAAATAATAGACGCTGTTTCTCTAAGAGTAAGTGTACTTCCTTCAATACCGTCAGAGTGATATGTGAGTTTAACTAAGAGGTCCTCGTATAAGTCCTTTCTGGTAAATAGATCGGATTCAAAGATGTTGGGGGATGATTTGGCTTTGTTGATTATGTTGTCTATCTTTAACTTTAGGTCCTGAATATTGATCTTGTTTTTGGCTTCAAGTTTTGAGAGTAGTGTGTCTATTTTGTTTAGTTTATCTTCTCTAGGAATACTTCTTTCATTGATCCATGAGTTTATGGTAGGGAAAGATACGCCGAGCTCGATGCTGAGGGAGTTTTGGGTGAATCCACCGAGGTGTATGATTTTTAAGAGTTTTTCTTGTGTTGTCATATAACTTTATATTTGTAGTTTAAATATAGCAAACTTTATAAAGTTATGCAAGATGGAGGGGTGGGTATAAAGTTTATTATATGAAGTGGTTTTTATGTAATATGGTTATATTATAAGGATTATTTTGGAAAATAAGGGTATTTTAGGGGTAAAATACTTGACACAACTCTTACAGTATGCTATTATTAGTAGGTAAAAGCACCTTGACTCATTAGCACAAAGCGAAGTGGATACAGGCTTTCAAACCAATACCAACTACCAACACTACCATGAAAAACATCGCCAACCTTATCGTCGCCGTCAGTGCCATTCATCCGACAGTTCTTCACGCGGGTTGTACCTGTGAAATCCCAACCAATTTCGACTGGACGGACACGCAGGCAACCGTCGAGAAGATCATCAGGGATTTCGGCATTGTCGTCGATTTCCCCTTCGGAGATCGGGAGAAAAGTTCCTCGGGAGTCGGTTGTCACAGCAACATCGCCGATGAGATCATCATCGCCTATTGGCGAGCACATCAGGTGCCTGTGCCTTCCGTCTATTTCTACGAGGGCGAGGTGCGGGTTCTGTCGATGCACGACAGGATTAACCTGCCAGATATGGCACTGACTTCCGAGTCTCACACCGAACTCTTGGATGAAGTGCAAAAACTGCTTCCACACCTCACGGTGCAAGGGCAACGACAATAGTGGTACACCCACCCGGAACAAAGCATCCGTAGGTTCAAACCCTTAAAGCTTATTGAACGTCACCCCACCGGGTTGGCGTTCTTTTTCTTACCCTAAAAGACACCAAAACCCCCTAGAAATCGCCATCAATCCATGCTATAGTTCATGGACAAGTTTTGATTTTCGCGTAAATACAACAAACTCGCGAGTATCAACATTTTTATAAAAAATAAAACATAACAAACAACACACAATTTTATGCAACGTGATTATTCATTAGAAAAAACAAGAAACTTCGGTATCATCGCTCACATCGACGCCGGTAAAACAACAACATCAGAGCGTATCCTGTACTACACAGGTATGTCACATAAGATCGGTGAGGTTCACGAAGGTGAAGCTGTAACTGACTGGATGGAGCAAGAGAAAGAGAGAGGTATTACTATCACTGCAGCTGCCATCACTTGTTTTTGGAACCCGACATATATGGGAACTGACAAATCACAAATGCATAGATTTAACATCATCGACACACCAGGTCACGTAGACTTTACTGTGGAGGTAGAAAGATCTCTAAAAGTTCTTGACGGTGCTGTTACTGTGTTTGACGGTGTTGCCGGTGTTGAGCCACAGTCTGAAACTGTATGGAGACAAGCTGATAAATATCACGTGCCTCGTATTTGTTTTATTAACAAACTAGATAGAACCGGAGGATCATTTGAAAGATCATTTAAATCAATCACAGACAGACTTACCAAAAATGCTGTGCGTATGCAAATCCCAATGGGAGAGGAAGAACATATGAAAGGTGTGATCGATCTTTTGAAAATGAAATCATATACATTCGAAGGAGATATGGGGAGTAATGTTATCGAAGCTGACGTGCCGGCTGAATACATGGAAGACGCTACAAAGTACCGTGCCATGCTAGTTGAAGCTGCTGCATCACAAGATGATGATATGATGAATACATATCTTGAAGGCGGTGAGTTTACTATCGAACAACTAAAGTTCGCTATACGAAAAGGAACATTGGCTAACAAACTTTTCCCAGTGTTTACAGGAACTGCTTTGAAAAACAAAGGTGTACAACTTATACTTGATGCTGTTGTAGAGTTTCTACCATCTCCACTGGACATACCACCTGTAAAAGGTACAGATCCTGAAACTGGAGAAGAGATGACGAGAGAGGCATCAGACACAGCTCCTTTTTCAGCTCTTGCGTTCAAATTGCAAACTGACCCATTCGTAGGACAACTTACATTCTTCCGTGTGTATTCAGGTACTATTGAAGCAGGATCGTACATATATAACTCAACAACTGGAAACAAAGAGAGACTTGGACGTATTGTTCGCCTTCAAGCAAACAAAAGAGAAGAGATCACAAAAGTATATGCAGGAGAGATCGCTGCAGCTGTAGGTTTGAAAGAAGCACTTACATCACATACATTCTGTGATATTGATAAACCTATTATTCTAGAGCCAATTGTTTTTGCTGAACCTGTTGTATCTCTTTCTATCGAGCCAAAAACAAAAGCTGATCAAGAAAAGATGGGTATGGCGCTTCGTAAACTTGGAAATGAAGATCCTACATTCCGTGTTACTTCAAACCCAGAAACTGGGCAAACTCTTATTGCAGGTATGGGTGAACTCCATCTTGAGATCATGATCGACCGTATGAAAAGAGAGTTCAATGTAGAAGCTACTGTTGGTCAACCTCAAGTAGCATACAGAGAAACTATTACAGGTGAAGCAGAAGCAGAATACAAATATGCTAAGCAATCAGGAGGTAAAGGACAATTTGGACATGTGCGTATCACACTTAAACCACTTGTTGAACCAGAGCCGGGAGCAAAAGTTCCTAAAAATGTTCACCGAGAGCCAGGGTATGAATTTATTGATTCTATCAAAGGAGGTATCATTCCAAACGAATTTATCCCTGCAGTGCAGAAAGGTGTGAAAGAAGCTATGGATCGTGGTATCGTTGCAGGATTTCCACTTACTGGAGTATCATGTGAACTTACTTTCGGATCATCTCATGATGTGGATTCATCAGAGATTGCCTACAAGATCGCTGCATCACAAGCATTCCAAGAAGGTGCAAAGAGAGCTCGTCCTGTTATCATGGAACCTATCATGCGTGTAGAGGTTGTAGTTCCTGAAAAGTTCATGGGTGACGTTACCGGATCACTTTCATCAAAGAGAGGTCAAATCGAGGGAATGGAGGACCGTGGTTTGAACAAAGCTATCAAGGCTTTAGTGCCACTCTCAGAGATGTTTGGTTACACTACACAGCTTAGATCTATGACAGAAGGACGTGGATCAAACACTATGGAATTCGCTAAATACGAAGCTGTACCACCAAACGTAGAAAAACTAATAGTTGACGCGAGAAAATAATTAATATACTATACAAAACAATATGCCAATAACACAATCAGCAAAAAAAGCACTTCGTGCCGGAGAAAAAAAGAAAGTTTTTAACTTGAGACGAAAGAAAAAAGTTGAAGATGCAGTTAAATCTGTTAAACGCCTAGTAAAAGAAGGTAAAACTAAAGAAGCTAACGCTCTATTGCCACAAGCATACTCTGCTTTGGACAAAGCGGCGAAAGGTAATACTATCAAAGCAAACACTGCTGCAAGAAAAAAATCTAGACTAAACGCTATGGTGAAGAAGGTTATATTGAAATAATTCGCCATATCTGCTAAACCTAAATAATAAAAATAGTCATCTATACATTAGATGGCTATTTTTATTAACGACGTATAGTGAGAGAAACAAAAGTAAAAAACTTTTGTTTCCGAACCGAGGAGTTAACAGGTCAATACCTCGGAGCTCTGCATCGGGGAGGTATTCATTTACCCAAGTTTCTTATCTGAGTCTACTTCAAATTTTCCTGTCGCTTCCATAATCGCGTCTTTTATTGTGAGTGGATGAGGTACTTGTTCAAATAAGAATCTTTGAGCAGTAGCACCTGTTTGTATTTCTATATTTCCAAAATCTAAATAAGATTGAACTGCACCATGTGTATTGACTGAAATATCTTGTATTGATTCTGGATGAAGCTCTGAAACCTTTCGACTAAACAAGGCTACTTGTGAGATATCTATAATTCTTTCATTTGTAACTATCCACGTATCAAGTGCATACATTGTTAATTTATGAAATAAGAAAAACCAAACAATCATTAAGTATATAACCCAGCATAATGTAAATATAGCAGACATGTTATACATGATTAAAAATTTGGCACCAAAAATTATAAGTACAAGAGGAAAAATACTTGCAAAAGCCGCACCTATGATTGAGTTTAAAAGTACAAACCAGTGACGTCTCGTAAATACTATTATTTTTTCATTTTCCCTCTTACCTTCAAAAGACATGTCCGAGTGAGACAAAAATTCAAATAAGCCCTCGCTTTGAATATTTATTTCGCTACCTGCTGTATTTATTATTTTTTGAATGCTCATATATTTATTTTATATTAATCAATAGAAGTACGCACAGTATTGTTAAAAAGACCGATCCAAGTATCATAGCAAAAGCCAATCGTTTTGGGTAAGTGTCTATTCCAAAACGTATAAGGTGATATGAAAGAAGAAACATTCCAACCCAGTATCCAAAGAGAAATACAACGGTTACGATGATTAGGGAGTTTGATAAGGTGAGCATAGTTTTGATTATATCATAAAATTTTACTTAATCATCAACTATCTTTTAAATTGCGATATCTCTGCTTTTATATGCTCAATGTCATTTCCTTAGAAAAATACACACAAAGGAATATTTTCACTATAGTGCTCCTGTTAGGAATCGAACCTAAATCTTGACTTCCGCAAAGTCATGTCCTATCCATTGAACGACGGGAGCATTTAGACAATATACCTCAAATCGTTCTAAAAACCAAGATACTCCAACCCTTTCTGAAATATAGACTCTTGTATCCTATCCTCAGGCAAAATCTTTACCAATTCCTCATGGATATCATGAATTTGATCATTGGTTGCGTTCAGAGGCAAGGAGATGATTAATAATGAATCCAATATTCCATTAGTGGCAAACAATATTCTGGAGTGTATATGGTGTTCACGATTATCTTCTATCCAAAAAGATCGTATATCAGAAAAAGACCAAAATTCTTGGTCTACTCTAACCCCTTTGGTGTTCAATTCAAAACGTGTCAGCTTAGGCTCTTGAAAAGCATGTAATAGCAAAACGGCTGTGGCAATTAAAATAAGCATACCAAAAGTGATGTTTGAAAACATGAAAGATATTAGGGTTATCGTTATGGAGATTACGGCCACTGACCATTTCCAGTCCGAATCTTTTGGAAAATATAAGTGACTGTACTCCTCCCATACCATTGGTAGTTTGCTCATGCTAATATTATACTATGTTTATAATCATAATTGTAGTGATAGGTATTATTATTTACTTAGCACAATTGCATTCAAGAATTACCAAATTAGAAAATAAATTATCAAACCTCAATACTTCGCCTGTTCCTCAGCAAGTTG
>JAYSOO010000054.1:0-10455 GCA_043722755.1 Candidatus Parcubacteria bacterium | reverse complement strand
GTGCAGGAAAGAACACTTACATATTGGGAGAAAAATATGGTTTCAACACACTGGTGTCACCAGACGGTAAAAAAGTTATATATAATGAGATACTAAACAACACCTTAGAAACTTTTATATTTGACATAAAATCAAAAAGTTCAACCTATGTATCACAATCAACCATAGTTGATAAATGTTCATGGTCCGCTGATTCAAAACAAATATTTTGTGGTATACCACAAAAACTATATGAAGCAGCATATCCAGAAGCTTGGTATAAAAACGATATATCTTTTTCAGACAATGTATGGGCAATAAACGCCGATACAGGAAGTTTTAGATTAATTATTGCACTTCAAGATCAAGTTTCTACCCCTATTGATGTTTATAAAATAAATGTTTCAAAGGATGAAAAACATTTACTTTTTCAAGACAAGATAACGTTAACTCTTTGGAAATACGATTTATAGAATCAAAAAAAACCGTTCATCATATGAACGGTTTTTTTGATTTAACAGTTTTTATTTAACAGTTTTAACTATAACAAAATCTTCCTTATGTTTATTCCTAAAATATAACTCCTGAACAATCATAAACAATGAAGAAACTATCCAATATAAAGCAACCGCTGCTGAAACCTTGAGTGAGGCAATAAAAATAAGAATTGGTATAAAATATTTCATCATAAAACTCATTTGTTTTTGCATCATTTCTTCAGGTTTCATTTCTGACATAGGTTTATTTTCTAGAGGTTGCATGTTTTGTAAAGAAAGTCTTATTTGTATATATTGAGAAGCAACAGCTATCAAACCAACAATAATATTAGCTTTTGTAAAATCAACACCAAATAATACATGGTTGATATTGTTGATATGAGAAACAAAAGAGTATAGATCAGTAGTAACAATCTCAGGTAGACCACCATCTGAAAATACAAAATACAGAGCAAAAACAATAGGAATTTGAATAATCATTAATAATATTGAAGAGAAAGGGTTTAGTTTATGCTCTTTATATATTTCCAACATCCTAACACCTAACATTTGCTTATTTTCTTTATGTTGTTCTTGAGCTTTGGCAATAATAGGTTGAATTTTTCTTTGAATTATTTGTGTTCTAAACATCTTATAGGACAAAGGGAGGAGGATTATCTTGATAATTATTGTTAAAATAATAACAGCTAGAGCAACATCATGGCTTGGTAATATATCTAATATAAAAATTAGAGCATTGTACATTGGTTTATAGAATAATGTGTGGAACATGTGTGTTGTTTTGTTATTTTTTATTTATTTTAATAAGATCGCCTGTTATAGAATCGACTATATTCTTAAAAGATTCTTGAATAATACCATTTTCTAAGAAAAAAATAACCTGTTTGGTTGGAAATTTGTATTCAATGTTTCCAGTAAGAGACTTTTTAGCTTCATAAAAAGCATGTCGAGCTATTCTTTTTGCTTTATTTCTTATGACAGCTTTTTTGAAAATCTTCTTTTTTGCAACAAAATAAACAAAAAAACCAGGTTTTTCTTTCTGGTTTATTGTCTTTATTGAGTAAATCATAATATATGTATTATACAGCAATATCAAATGTGGGGGATTATGAACCTACAGTTGAAAGGTTTTTTCTACCTTTTCTTCTTCGTGCTTGCAATACCCTTCTACCACCATGTGTTTTAGATCTAGCTAAAAAACCATGTGTTGTTGCTCTTTTCTTTTTCTTTGGATTATACGTAAATGACATAATATATAACAATATACATTATTTTATAGAAAAAACAAGACAAAAAAAGTTATCCACAGGGTTATAATCTGTTCACATGGAGGAATATAACAATATATGGAAAAAAACATTAGAGGAGGTAAAAACTGATATAACACCATCAGGTTTTAACACTTGGCTTAAAAACACTAAAGTGGACTCTTATGAGGATCATGTTTTAAATATATTAGTACAAAACTCTTTTGCTAAAGATTGGATCAAAAGTAAATGTTATACAAAAATCCTTAATAATCTTAGAAAAAATAATGAAAATATTAAAAATATTGAATTTATTATATCTCCAACAACCCCTAAAAAAGAGAAGTTTGGAAGGATTGAGGATAAAATAGAGGATAAAAAAGTTTTAGATAAAAAAAATGAGTTGCCAATAAAGGATAATTATATAGATTTAAATGATAATTTAAATCCTAAGTACATTTTTGACTCTTTCGTAGTAGGATCTTTTAATGAGCTGGCCCATGCTTCGGCCCAAGCTATTATAAAAAAACCTGGTTTTTATAATCCTTTATTCTTTTATGGTAGTACAGGGGTAGGAAAGACTCATCTTATGCAGGCTGTTGGAAACTATTATAAAAACAATTTAAATAAAAAAGTTTTCTATATAACAAGTGAAAGATTTACAAATGAGTATATTTTATCACTCCAAAACAATAAAACTAATATTTTCAAGGAAAAATATAAGAAATATGACCTTTTGATAATGGATGATATTCAATTTCTATCTAATAAAGAGAAAACTCAGGAAGAGTTGTTTCATTTATTCAACTTTTTATATGACAACCAGAGACAAATCATATTTTCATCAGATCAACATCCAAACTACCTACAAAACCTAGAAAGTCGTTTAAAATCAAGGTTTTCTCAAGGTATGATTATAGATATTCCAAGAATTGATACAGAATCTAAGATAGCTATAATTAACTCAAAATTGGAGCAAAGTGGCACAAAGCTGGACAGTGAGACCATATTATACCTAGCAGAAGGATTAGATGGTAGTATAAGGGAAATAGAAGGTATTATAAACAATATATCAATACAATCTCAAATAAGAGATAGGATTTTGAATTTAGATGAGGTTAAAAACTTAACAAAGAATATAGTTAAAACAATAGGAAACACTTCTTTAAAAGATATATTAAAGGCAGTTGCTTCATTTTATAAAATAGATGAGAAATCTATATTGGAAAAGAATAGAAAACAGGAAATCGTTAAGCCGAGACAAGTTCTTATGTATATATTGAGAGAATATTTCAATTATTCTTTATCAAATATAGGTCAAAAACTAGGTGGAAGGGATCATACAACAGTAATACATGCATGTGACAAAGTTAAAGTAGAGTTAGTGTCAAATCAGATTTTATTTGAAGAAATAAACCAAATCAAATCAATGCTTAGAATTTAATTATGAATAACTATGTGGATATGTTGTTAGTATTATGTATATAAAACTGTATAATCACTGTATAAAGTTATATATTATCCACAGTTATCCACATATACATAGTTATACACTGTTTTTATCAACATATACCCACAATTTTATCCACAGTTAAAATATCAAAATAACTTTGTAAAACATACTTAAAAATCACTTATTAAGATATCCACACACATAATGGTTCTTATTGTGTATAATTAATTTAAATATGAAAATAGAAACGATAAATGAATTATTAATAGATGTTATAGGAAAAGCATCTAAAATAAGTAGTAAAAACCCTAATCAACCAATACTGGAAAATATATTATTTGAGGCTATAGATGAATCAACCCTTAGAATAACAAGTTATAATTTAGATATTTTTTATACTCAAGATATATTCATAAAAACCAAAGAGGTTGGAAAAATTAAGAAAATATGTATAAACCCCCATCTACTATTAAGTTATTTAAACCTCTTTAATAAAGGTGAAAACGTTATTATTGAGATCACAGAAAACAGTATAAAAACAAAGATTAATGGTCAAGAATCAAATATACAAACAATATCAAGTGCTACATATCCTGATACAAATAATTTTAATATAGAAAAAGGAAAAAATGGTTTAATTATAAATTCTGATATTTTAATAGATGGTATTCAATCTGTTTCTTTTGCTGCTGCAGTATCAAGTATAAAACCTGAACTTTCCTGTGTTCTTATATCTTATGAAGATGAAGTTTTTCATTTTGTTGCTACTGATGGTTTTAGACTTGTTGAAAAGAAAAAAGTTATAAACAAAGATGATATTAAAAATATAGATGACTTTAAGCAGATATTAATATCAGCTAAAACTTTAAATGATTTGTTGAAAATAATATATCCAAATATCACAATTTCTATTTTTTTAGAAAAAGGTCTTTTTTATGTAAAAACATCTGATAGTTTGTTATGTGTGAGGACTGTTTCAGGACTATATCCAAACTACAAAGTGATTATACCTACAACATTTGTTACAGAGATAGAGATGAATACAGAAGATATTATAGCAGCGTTAAAAGTGTCAAATATTTTCTCTGATGATTTTAATTATGTTAAGGTTGATATAAGTGATACTGATATAGATTTTTATTCTAAAAACAGTAAAATTGGTGAATCATTTTCTAAAAAAAGAGTTGTTAAAAAAGGGGAATCATTAACTCAAAACTATAACCATAAATATCTTTCTGATTTTTTAAATAAAATAAAGGCAGATAAAATAACTATAGAAATCAGTGGTAAAACAACCCCTACAATTATCAAACCAAAAGGAGATAATAGTTATGTATATATGGTTATGCCTATGAATAAATAATTTAAGTAATCCATATAAAACAATGCTTAAAAAAATAAAAACATTATCAGATCTTTTGAATATAGAAAATCAAAAAAAAGATTTTGACGGTGATGTTAGTTGTATATTAAAAATCATCAAAGAAGAGTCTGGTTTGGATTTGAAAAATAAAAACATATTTATAAAAAATAATAATTTGAAGATAATAGTATCTTCAAATATTAAGTTTATTATTTTAATGCATTTAGAAAAAATATCCAAAAAAATAAAATCTTTAAATAAAGGTTTTATTCTTGAACTGTGAAATAATCAGTTGACACTCTCATACTACCATCTATTTTATATTCTATTATCTTGATTTCGTTTTCTAAATTTATTTCACCAACAGAACTTAGATTAAAACTGTAATTAAATGGTGAAACAGAATTTTCACCAACTTTAATATTATTTACCAAGAAATCAATTTTTGTAGTTTGATTATCATATCCATCAACTGATAAACTCAAAATGTCATTTTTTTGCATATTTGAGTAATTACTGTTAAATCTGATTTTTAAACCTATGTTATTTACACCTGTATTAGGTTCACGGTCACCTACATATATAGAAGACTCCCAATTGTAGAACAAAGGATCTTTGGCTGGGTTTGATGGTTTAGGACCTGTGATATCATCTTTATCAATCCAATATAACTCACTATGAACAATATTATCTTCTGTTCGATATAAACCTCTTAAGAAAGGTTTTATATCACTACTTGGATCTTCTGGTTTAATAAATGTTTCCTTTGTAACTTTTGTTAATAAATAATCCATATATTCTTTCCACATTGGAGAAACAATCAATGCGGACGCTATCTGGTTCATTGGTTTATTGTTATTATTACCTATCCAAGCTCCAAGAACTATTGTTGGGGTATATCCAACAGTCCATGCATCACGTGAGTTGTTTGTTGTTCCTGTTTTTATAGCAACGGTATCATTTTTAAAATATGACTTAATAAATATACTATTACGAGCTACAACATCAGCTAATATATCATTCATTAAACGAGCAACTTGCTCTCCTATAACTTTTTTAGGCGCTTGCTCAAATTCTTCTATAACCTCACCTTTTGAATTTTCTATTTTAAGTATTCCAACAGTATTATTTCGTACTCCATCATTTGCAAATACTCCATAAGCACTTGTCATATCCAACACAGACACCTCAGCTGACCCTAGGGCTAGCGACAGTCCGTATTTTGATGCATTGTCCAAGTTTGTTAATCCTAATGCTTTAGCAGTGTTTAATGTGGATTGTACACCTACAAGATATATCATCTTAACTGCAGGAATATTTCTGGATGCTCCTAATGCCATTCGTATCGTCATCGGGCCTTTAAAACCACCTTCATAATTTTGTGGATTGTAACAAACTGCCCCTGTTGATTTTGGTATACCTCCAGGTGTACATTCTGAAGAAAACTCTGTTGCTGTATCAAATAATACAGTTTCAGGTAAAAATCCTTTATTAAAAGCTGTTGCAAACACAAATGGTTTAAAAGCGGATCCTGGTTGTCTATATGCTGTTGCAACATTGAAATTCCCATCTATCTCGGTATCAAAATAATCACGAGAACCAATCATAGATAATATTTGACCAGTTTTAGGGTCTATTGCTACCATTGATCCGTTTTCAGCATTAAACCTCTTTTGATTATTTTTAATATAGTCAAAAACTATTTCCTCACCTTTTTTTTGTATTTCATAATCAATAGTGCTTATAATTTTAAAACCACCTTCTGAAAGTTTCTCTGAACCATATTTTTTTTCAAGCTGGTCTTTTAAATACATGACAAAATGGGGAGCTTTTATAGAACCAAGGTTTCTTGGTTGAAAAACAACAACCTCAGCTTTAGCTTGATTCATTTCTTGCTCTGTAATCATACCTAGTTTATACATATTTGAAAGAACAAGGTTTTTTCTATCAAGTAATGCTTCTTTTTTGCCACCATAAGGGTTATATGTAGAAGGGGCTTTTGGTAAAGAGGCAATAATAGCTGCTTCAGCCAGTGTTACATCTGCAGCATGTTTGTCAAAAAACAACTCACTAGCCTCCTCAACACCATATATATTTCCACCATAAGGTGAATTATTTAAATAAAGAGTCAATATTTCATCTTTGGTTAGATTTTTTTCTAATTTAAGTGCTAAAAATATCTCCTTTATTTTTCTAGTTATTTTTTTATCCTTTGTAAGTAATGAGTTTTTGACAACTTGTTGGGTGATTGTTGATCCACCTTGGCTGTAACCACCAACACTTATATTGGCAAACATAGCTCTCAACAAGGATGATATTTTAATACCTCCATGTTGATAAAAATTATTATCCTCAATAGCAATAGTCGCCTTTAATATATATGGTGATATTTGATCTAAAGATACTACAGATCTCCTTACTTTTTGACTTAAGTCATACAATAATATATTCCCTGTTCTGTCATATATTTTTGCTGATTGTCCCAATAATTTGTCGTCAAAAACATTTATATCAGGAGTTTTTAATGTAGAGAACCATATTAAGAACAAAGCAGAAGAAAGCATAAAGAAGGCCAACAGAAAGCTAAAA
Organism: Candidatus Parcubacteria bacterium; assembly: GCA_043722755.1. Classification (GTDB taxonomy): domain Bacteria; phylum Patescibacteriota; class Minisyncoccia; order Phycocordibacterales; family CAIZLB01; genus CAIZLB01. The sequence continues at coordinate 3,327 of JAYSOO010000054.1, read as the reverse complement.
GTTTTATATATGTATTTTTTGCTGAAATATCTGCCCTTTTTAAGCTGTTTTAGAAATTTTAGCGTCTTACGTATAGCTATAACTAAAAAATCTTCAAGTCCATTCACTCTTGTTTTTATCTTTTTATTCATATGTATATATAGTATCACCTATTTGTATATATAGTATAAACTACTCCTCTTGAAAAAAATAACTATCAAAGTCTTCTGTGTCATCATCCTCATTTGTAACTTTTTTCTTTTTTCTTTTATTTCCCCCTAATAAAAATTCCTCATCTTCAAGTAATCCTTCATCATCTTCTATAATCACTGTTAATATTTCTTCTGTTGTGATGAGTAGGTCATCATCTGCTAGTTCTATCCCAATATCAATCACAGATATATCTTCTGGTTTTATACTTACTTCTTCTTCTTTGGAATTTTCATTTAGGTTTTTTTTAGACATGTTGTTGATATTTAATCATAATCTTCTATCGATTGCAAAGTGTGTTAATCCACAAGCTATGGCATCATATTCATCATCTATCTTTTTGGCTATATTTTTGAGCTCAGGTATTAGTAAATATAGCATTTTTTGGACTGCAATTTTATCACTCCTTCCTGACCCTGTGATTGCAGATTTTATTTGAGGTGGTGTGTATTCAAAAACTTTCATATTATTTTTTTTACATATATAAATCAAAACCCCTTTAACTTCACTCACTTTAAATGCTGTTTTCTGATTGGTTCCCATAAATAAGCTTTCAATTACCATATCTTCTGGTTTATATGTTTGAATAATTTTTTCCAAATGTTTACCGATGGACAACAATCTATCTTGAAAATCAAATTCTTTTAATGTTTTAAAACATTCAGAGTGCAATATGTTTGTTTTTTTTGTTACCAGATCTTTTCTTAAAACACATAAACCTAACCTCTCATATCCTGGGTCTATAGAAAGTATTATTTTTTCCATGACTTTAATCATTTTTTGTATAAGGAATGTTTAAATGGTCATATGCTAACTCTGTCACAATTCTCCCTCTCGGTGTGCGGTCTAAAAACCCAAGCTGTATAAGATAAGGCTCATTAAAGTCTTCTATTGTAGCCTCATCCTCTGATAGTGATGCTGCGATGGTTGATAATCCAACAGGTCCACCATGATATTTTCTTATAATTGTTTCAAGTAAGTCTATATCTGATTTGTTAAGACCGGCTTTATCTGTACCTATCATATTTAATGCTTCGATAACAATATCTTCATCTAAATCTTTTTCATATATTTGAGCAAGGTCACGACATCTTTTTAATAAATAGTTTGCAGTTCTTGGTGTTTTTCTGCTTCTTTGTGCGATATATGTTGCAGCTTTTTCATCTAAGTTTATGTTTAATATCTTTGCAGATCTTTCAATAATTGATTTTATTTCGCTGTCTGTATAAAATTCTAGTTTAAAAACTCCACCAGAAAAACGAGAACGAAGAGGGGATGATATCATTGCAACTCTTGTTGTTGCTGCTATAAGTGTAAAAGGTGGCAGATCAAGTTGGATAGTTCGTGCTGCTGGACCTTTACCAACAATAATATCCATCTGTCCTGATTCCATGGCTGGGTACAAAATCTCCTCAACTGATTTGTTTAGTCTATGTATCTCATCAATAAACAGAATGTCTCCAGGTGAAAGGTTTGTAAGTATAGAAGCAAGATCACCAACCCTTTCTATTGCTGGACCTGATGTTACTTTCATCTGCGCTCCTATTTCTTTTGCAATAAGATAAGCCAAGGTGGTTTTTCCGAGTCCTGGTGATCCATAAAACAAAATATGCTCGGGCGCATGGTTGCGTCCTTTGGCTGCTTTTAGCAAGATGTTCAGATTGTTTTTAATGTTTTCTTGCCCTATATACTCATTAAAAGAGGATGGTCTAAGGGTTTGGTCTAAAACCTTGTCTTCTGGAGCCTTGTTTTTGTTTATTTGTAAGTCGCTTGACATGGTGATAGCAATATGCTATACTTGTTTTAGTTACTTGATAATATGTTAGATTGATTGAATCGGCTTTTTAAGTCTCCAAGCAATAAACCCCCTGGGTTTTTGGTATGAACTAGAGGACGCTTTGGTGTATAGCTTGCTATATTCCTGAGGCTATCCTTAAAGTCATATTGAGCTTCTTTCTTAACGATTGAAGTTTTGCTTGGAGATTTAAGGAGCTATTCTTTTTTATAATATGTTTTTAAAAAATATTAGTCAATTGACTAATATTTTTTTTTAATATATATCAACAACTCTTTCAAGTTCATCAACAGTGGTGATACCTCTTAATATTTTCAATATTCCATCTTGCTTCATACTGATTAATTTTTGATCAAGAGTTGCTTCTTTTATTTCTCTCTCACTTGGACCTGTTGCGATTATGTTTTCGATTTTTTCACTTGATAAAATTCCCTCATGTATACCAATACGTCCTTTGTACCCTGTGTGATTACATTCCATACATCCCACAGCTTTATAGAGTTTTTTTGGAAATTCCTTTACTTCACTTTTTTCCTCATATCCTTCAAGAGAATCAATTGTTTCTTGAATTATTTTTGTTTGCTTCTCATCTATATCTACCAGTTCTCGACATGCTACACACAATGTTCTTATAAGTCTTTGTGCAATAGCTAGGTGTAATGATGAGGTCAATGTTTTTGGGTCAGCACCAAGGTCGATGAGTCTGATAAAAGTTCCAGCAGCATTATTTGTATGGAGTGTTGAAAATACTAGGTGCCCTGTAAGTGAAGCTTGGATAGCGGTCGACGCGGTCTCTCCATCACGAATTTCTCCAACAAGTATAATGTCCGGATCTTGACGAAGAATAGATCTTAATCCATCGGCAAAAGTATATCCTTTATGCTCATCAACTTGGGTTTGAACTACACCTTCAAGGTGGTATTCAACAGGATCTTCGATTGTGATGATTTTATATTCAGGCGACATTGTCTTTTTTAAGAATGCATAGAGTGTTGTTGTTTTTCCAGATCCTGTAGGTCCTGTAAGAAGTATTAAACCGTTCGGTCTATTTATTTCTTTTAGAACGACCTCATATAGTTTTTTTGACATTCCTAAATCCTCAAGTCCAGACGAGATGGATTTTGGATTCAATATACGCATAACAATGGATTCACCATATGATCCTGGTATTGTTGATACTCGGATTTCAATATCAGATGTGTAAATTTTAATCGTAAATCTTCCATCCTGTGCATTTTCTTTTATGTTTATTTTTAGTCCTGATAAAAGTTTTAAACGAGATAAAAGAGAGTGATATGTTTCCTGATCAAATTGACACGCCTCTATAAGTACACCATCTATTC
>JAYSOO010000053.1:0-10455 GCA_043722755.1 Candidatus Parcubacteria bacterium | reverse complement strand
TTTCTAAAGAGAAAATAATAGAGGCTATAGAAGCTTCTCTTGCTACTGCTTATAAAAAAGAATATTGTAGGAAGTCACAATTTGTTCGATGTGAATTTGATCTGTCTTCAGGTAAAACAGAATTTTACCAAGTAAAAACAGCGATTGATCCAGAAGACATATTGACCGATGAAGATATTGAGGAAATAAAGGAAAACAATTTGAAAAATATCGATAACGAAGTATTCTTGAGTAAGATAAAATTTAATGACGATCAACATATTCTTTTAGCCACTGCACAAAAAATAAAAAAGGACATCAAGCCAGGAGAAGAAATAGTTTTTTCTCTAGAGCATAAGGATGATTTTGGACGTATTGCCGCACAAACTGCAAAGCAAATAATTATGCAAAAAATAAGAGAGGCTGAAAAAGTAAATCTTGTTGACGAGTTCGGAGGCAAAACAGGGGAGATTATATCGGGAACAGTGGAAAGAATTGATCGAGGCTCTGTATTTATAAATGTTGGAAAGGCTATTGGTATAATGCCATATGACGAGCAAATTAAAAATGAAAAATTTAAACAAGGTGAAAGAGTAAGGGCATACCTTGTTGATGTTGATGATTCGGGCCGTGGAGTATTCTTGAAATTATCAAGATCTCATCCTAGGTTCTTGGCAAAATTATTTGAATTAGAAGTTCCAGAAATAAAATCAGGACTTGTTGAGATAAAATCAATAGCAAGAGAAGCTGGTTCAAGATCTAAGGTGGCAGTTTGCAGTAACGATGACTCGATAGATCCTGTTGGGGCGATGGTTGGACAAAGAGGGTCAAGAGTAAATGTTGTTATGTCAGAATTGTACGGTGAAAGAATCGACATTATAGAGTATGTTGAAAATATAAATGAGTTTATTGAGCGTGCTTTATCTCCAGCAAAGATATTGGGAGTAGATGTTGATCAGGATAATAAAGTTGCGCATGCTGTTGTAACAGAAGATCAACAGTCATTGGCAATAGGTAAGGGTGGACAAAACGTAAGGCTTGCAGCAAAGCTAACAGGTTATAGAATCGATATCAAAGCTATAGCAGGAGAGGAAATGGAAGACATCGAGCAACAAGGTGAGATGGAACAAGAAGAACAAGGGGAAAAAATTACTAACTAATTAAATAATAAAAAAATATGATTAAAGTTTTTGGACACATCTCTCCGGACACAGATGCTACAGTTTCCGCGATCGTTTGGACATGGTACTTAAATACCTTTACTTCTAATAAAGCGGAGGCTTACGTGCTCGGTTCGTTAAATAAGGAAACGTTTTTTGTTCTACATAGGTGGCATGTTGATGAACCGGCCCTTTTGGAATCTGTAAATCATGACGACGATGTCATAGTGGTAGATACGAATAACATTCAGGAATTATTTGATAATATCAATGAGGCTAATATTATACAAATAATAGATCATCATATATTAACAGGAACTTTAAAATCTAAAAAACCAGTCGATATACATATAAAACCATTGGCTTCAACGGCTACAGTTATATATGACATGTTGGGAACTCATGTTAATGATCTTCCGACTCATATTGCAGGATTGATATTATCAAGTATACTTTCTGACACTTTGGCTTTTCGTTCACCAACTACTACTACTCATGATAAAAATATAGCTCATAAGTTAGCTGATAAGTTGAATATAAATATAGAAGAATATTCACTGGAAATGTTTAATGCAAAATCAGACATATCTGATTTTACAGACATAGGGCTTGTGCATTTGGATAGTAAAAAAAGCGTAGTAGGAAATAAAAACATTCGTATATCAGTAGTTGAGACCATGAATACAAAAACTGTATTAGATAGAAAAGATGGAATTATCGAAGCTATAAAAAAGATACTGGCTGAAGAAGATGAGATTGATGCAATATTGTTTTTTATCATAGATATTCTAAATGAAGAATCAATGGTCATGATATACGATCAATTTACAAAAGATATAATTTCTAATTCTTTCGAAGTTAAAATTCCAGATAATATTGATACTCAAACATTACCAGGTATAATTTCCAGAAAAAAACAAATAATTCCAATGTTAAAATTATAAGAATAATTCAAAAAAATAATAAACAAATAAAATAAAATTATGGCAGAATATAAAATCAAAAAAACAAATACAGATAAGGATTGCGAAGTAACTCTAGAAATAGAAGTCAAATCAGAAGCATTGAATAAATTAAAAGACGAAGCTATCAAAAGAATAGGAGAGTCTGTAAAAATCGATGGATTTAGGCCTGGAAATATTCCAACTAAGGTTATCATTGAAAAAGTAGGAGAGTATACAATATATGAAGAAGCAACTCGTATGTTTATTGATACAAACTTTGTAACTATCTTACAAGACTCAAAACAATTTCCAATAAACCAACCAAATATTTCTATAACAAAACTTGCGATTGGTGAGGATGCTGAAATAAAAATAGAATTTGCTGTAGCTCCAGAAATCGAAGTTGCTGATTATAAAAAAATTGCAAAGAAACAAATAACTGAAAATGAATCAAAGGTTGAACAGGTTACTGATGTGGAAGTTGATAATGTTATACTAAATTTACAAAGAGAAATAGCTCATCATGAATATCATCAAACTCACGATGCACATGATCATTCACATGGTGAATTGGAACTTTCTGAAGTGGATGATGCTTTTGCTCAAAAAGTTGGACCATTTCAAACTGTTCCTGAAATGAAAAAAGCTATACACGAAAATCTTGCAGCAAACAAAGCGCAAAGAGAAGTTGAGAAAAGAAGGATTAAACTTATTGATGAAGTTATTGAGAAATCAAAAATAAAATATCCAGAATTTTTGCTAAAATCAGAACAATCAATCATGCTTGAAGAGTTAAAAGCTGATGTTGCACAAAGTGGTCAGCCTTTCGGAGAATATCTTAAAATGATAAATAAGACAGAGGATGACGTAAAAGAGGAGAGAAAGGAAATGGCTGATAAAAGAGTGAAGACACAGCTTGTTCTAAGCAAGATTGCCAATGAAGAGAAGCTAAAAGCTGACCAAGTTGCAGTTGATGAACAGGTTGCTGAAATTCTTAAAACTCATGTAAACGCAGATAAAGACAATGTGCGGATGTTTGTGGAGAGGTTTGAGCTTAATCAACTTGTGTGGAAATTGCTGGAGGCGTAAAAAAAACAGTAAATCAAAATACATTTAATATCATTAAAAATGATATTGAAAGTTTGATTAAATCATTTCACAATAATAAATCCATAATATGAGATAATGTGAATTAATGCATATTATACTTACAATACTACGAGTATGACTTTCAGCTTTTTACCCCTATCTATATCCCCACAACCATGTTATACTCAACTCACAAGGGTGTTCCCACAGACTTTGAGAGAATGATAGACCTTGATTTATAACCAATTGCAGTGACTTTCATTGGAATAAATCATATAGATTACAAAGTAGTGTTAGTCAGATTAATTTAAAATAAACAAATAAGAATAAACAAAATGGAAGCAGAAAATAAAAAAAAATTATACGTAGGTAACCTATCATGGGGTATAAGTGATGACTCATTAAGAGCAGCATTCTCAGAATTTGGTGAAGTTACATCAGCACAAGTTGCTATGGACAGAATGACAGGTAGATCAAGAGGTTTTGCCTTCGTTGAATTCGCTACAGATGAAGCTGCCGCAGCTGCAGTAGCCGCATTAGACGGACACGAACTTGACGGAAGAGAACTAAGAGTAAACATCGCTATGCCAAAAACAGAAGGTGGATCATCAGCACCAAGAAGATCTTTTGGTGGAGATAGAGGTGGTTACAGTGCTGGTGGAAGTAGAGGTGGTTACAGTGCTGGTGGAAGTAGAGGTGGAGACTCAAGAGGTGGAGATAGAGGAGGTGACAGAGGTGGATACTCAAGAGGATACTAAGCTACATTATCTATAATAATTTAGAAACAAAAAACGCGACAAAATCGCGTTTTTTGTTTATTATATATGTATATGAAATTTTCTTACAAAGCAAAGAGAGGTGATGACACAACTTACGATGGTATTTTTATTGGTGAGTCAAAAACAGATTTATTTAATAAGATAAAACAAACAAACGATGTTTTGGTTTCTTATAAAATTGATACAGGTAATAAGTCGAGAGAAGCTTTTGAAAAATTTCTAGGCTCATTCTCAAAAGTAAAAATGATAGATAAGATAATCTTTGCTCGCAACCTTGCAAACATGCTTGAGGCAGGACTTTCTTTGACTCGCTCTATTTCTGTAATGGAAAAGCAAAGCAAGAACAAAAAGCTAAAGAATATATATCGTGAATTAAACTCTGATATTTCTGCCGGTAAAACTTTTCATGACGCATTAAACAGATGGAACACTGTTTTTCCTCCAGTTTTTATTTCCATGGTAAAAGCTGGCGAAGAATCAGGCAATATGGCAGACTCTTTAAAGTCTGTGGCAACGCAAATGGAGGCCACATATAAGCTTCAAAAAAAGATCAAGGGAGCGATGATGTATCCAGGTGTTATTTTTTCAGTTATGATTATTATCGCAGTCATCATGATGACTTTTGTTGTTCCAAAGCTTACTGCAACTTTCGCTGATGTAAAAGCAGAGCTTCCGGGCTCAACAAAGTTTGTTATCTTTATGAGTGAATTTTTAAGAAACCATTACATATTATTACCAGTAGGATTGTTAATAATGATGGTTATGATATACCAAGTTCTACATACGAAAGAGGGCAGAAATGTTTTTGATAAAATTGTTATAAAGTTGCCTATATTTGGAACACTTATTAAGGAATCAAACTCTGCAAAAACAGCAAGAACTCTTTCATCACTCATAGGTTCTGGCGTGGACCTGATTCAGTCAGTTGACATAACAAGTGAGGTTCTACAAAATAATTTATATAAAAAAGTTATGTCTGATGTAAAAATAAATGTTGAAAAAGGAAAGCCAATGTCAGATGTTTTTAACCAATACGAAAACCTATATCCAATATTTGTTTCAGAAATGATAAATGTTGGAGAAGAAACAGGAAAACTTGCAACGATGCTTCAGGGTGTTGCTGTTTTTTATGAAAATGAAGTTGATCAAAAAACAAAAGATTTGTCTACGATTATTGAGCCTATACTTATGGTATTTATAGGTGTTGGTGTAGGTTTTTTTGCAATATCTATGATTACTCCTATGTACTCAGTTATGAATAATATATAATATATAATATTGTATATGACATTTAAAAATCAAAAAAATAATGGATTCACTCTACTGGAAATACTAATTTCTTTATCTATTTTGGTGTTGATAACGACTCTCATTTTAGTTTCATTCAATGCATTAAACAATAAACAGACATTGGATAAACAGATGGACTTTATAGAATCTGCAGTAAGTAGAACAAGAACCAATGCTATCAATTCTCTGAATAGTGTAAATCAGACATTTACCTTCGCCTCAACTTCTGTTACGTATGACGGTAAGACAATAAACTTAGATTCAAATGTTTCATTGCTATCACATACAACTGGTACTACAAGTATTACATTTTCAAGATTGACAGGTTATCCGAATGCTACGGGAACTCTGGTTTATAAATTGCAAAAAGGCAACACAGTGATAGCAACAAGTAGTATACTAATAAATAATCTTGGAATTATAGAATAATGAAATCAAAAACTCTTTATCATGAGGGCACTTCTATCTTGCCAAGGAAAAATAAGTCATCACCAGGGCACTTCTATTTTGTCTTGGCAAAATATGTCGCTCAAAAAGGAATATCTTTGGTCGAGGTTATCATAGCCTCAGCTATAATCAGTCTGTCGATGATTTATATTTCCAATGTATATGGAAACTTTTTGAAATTATCTTTAGAAAATACAGATAAGGTTCAGGCTATATTCTTGTTAGATGAAGGAGTCGAGGCTATAAAAACGATGAGAAGTTATGCTTGGTCGACCGTCGCTTCTTCATCTGCTTCAACAAATTATTATTTAACTTGGCAAAATGCCCGGTGGCAATCAACCACTACTCCAGCAATCATCGATAACAAATTTATCAGAAAATTTACGGTTTCAAACGTATATCGTGATCCTACAACTTTAAACATCGTAACGAGTGGTGGTACGTTAAACACTGACAGCAAGATTATAAGCCTAGATATCTCTTGGAATTATAAAGGTGCCACATCAACAAAGCAAACTAGTTTTTATATATTTAACATATATGAATAAAATTTTAATTAAAAATAATAATAAAGGTTTCTCGCTAGTTGAAATAATTGTATATTTTGGCTTATTGGCAATTATCTCAACCCTAGTTATTGGAAGTATAATAACCCTGTTTAAGAATTATAATATCGTAAGAGCAAATCAGGATATCGAATACAACGCAATATCGATACTTGATAAGCTGACACGAGACGCGAGAGATGCGGTATTTATAAATATGGCAGACTCTTCATTTTCTGTAGCTCAGGGCGCGGTTTCTTTAAACATTGGGAGTTCAACCAATGATACCTCCTCCAGTACTGCTAAATTTTATCTAAGCAATAATAAAATTAAATACATGAAAGATGGTGTTGATTTTGGAAATCTCTCCACAAACAGCGTTACTGTTTCTAATTTCAAAATATATTATATAAATTCATCTTCAACAGAAGCAATAAAAGTAGAGCTGAATCTTGAGGTCACTCCTCATTTGCATCCAACAACAATTTCTAAAAACTTTTACACCACTATACAACTTCGAGAGTAATTAAGATATAATAATTTGTATATGAGAAATAAGGCTAAACACGAAAAAGGAGCAGCTATGATTATAGTTGTTTTATTTTTTATAATATTATCAACGACACTATTGATCGGAATATCTGCACCTGTATCAAATCAGATCAAGAGTACCAATGAATTTTTAATTTCCAAGTCCAGTTACAATGTTGCCGACAGTCAGATAGAAAATGCTCTATATAGGTTTAACAAAGGTAAAACTGATGCTCCGACTGAAATCAGTCTACTAGGGGCAACTGCTACGGCAGTATTAACTGTTATAGGTGATGAAAAAAGTTTGGTAGTAGAAGGAAGCAAATCAATTTTTGACCGGTATATAAAGGCTATTTTCAAAACTGACGAAGGAGTTTCTTTCAACTACGGGCTACAGGTGGGTAATGGAGGACTTCAGATGAGCGGTTCTTCCTATATATCAGGAAATGTTTATGCAAATGGGGATATTTTAGGAAATGGTGGATCTGGCTGGTATACAACCTATATAACCGGCTCAGCTATAGCTGCTACGTTGTCAAATCCAACTGCAAGTATAAGTATTTCTAGCTCGACAATGTCTACACTCAGTACTCCTTTTGGTCAGACTATTACCAATCAAGATATAGCTCAGTCTTTCACTACTTCAACTACAACTGCTATAAGTCAAATAAATTTTTATATTAAAAAAACCGGAAACCCTGCTAATGCAACAATAAGAATTGTAAATAATGCTGCAGGGAATGTGCCAGGTTCGACTCTTATAACTTCAGGCACTTTAAACGCTTCGACTGTTACGACTTCTTTTGCATATATACCTGTTGTTATGACAACAGCTGTACCTTTACTTGCCAACACTATATATTGGATAGTGATCGATACATCAAATGATTCATCAAACTATTATTCACTGGTCGCTTATAACAACTTATACTCTGTCGGTGCAACGAAGCAGGGTCGTTACGGAAACTCGATGACAGATTTGGCCACATCAACACTTGATTTTGATCTTTCGATATTAGTAGGTGGAGATGTTGGAACTATATCAAATATGGGAGTTGGTAAATCTGGAAGTGGTGATGCCTGGGCAAATACAATTACAAACACAACAATACCAACAGCAAGTACTTTGAAATGTAAATCTGGTACAGGAAACAGTGAGGCGTGTAATACTACTTTTGCTGATCCTGTACCTGTCGCATATCCAATATCACAGGCAAATATAGATGATTGGAAAAATGATGCTATTGCTGGAGGTTCAACTAGTACAGTCAATATGACAGGTACAATGACTAAAAATTTGGGTCCTATGCAAATTAATGGTGATTTAACTCTTGGAAACTCGAGTGTTTTGAACATAACGGGACCAATATATGTTACAGGGAACATGTCGGTAAATAATGCATCGCAAGTTAAGGTTGCTTCTTCACTCGGATCTGCGAGCGGACAAATTGTTGTTGATGGCACTGTGAGTATAGGGAATTCTGCAGGAATAGCAGGTTCAGGTACTGCGGGTTCGTACGTTGTATTAACGTCAAATAAAACTTGTACTACAGCAGCAAATTGTATTGCAAATCCTTCTATAACAGTTTCCGGAGCATCCGGGGCTGTAGTGTTAAATTCTATTGGTGGGGCGGTGAAGTTGAGTAATTCAGCAGGAGTTAAGGCAGTAGTCGCAAAAATGATGATTATGGAAGGGACAGCCCACTTAACTTACGAAACAGGTCTTGCAGATATAAGCTTCACCTCCGGACCATCCGGCTCATGGACAAAGAAATCATGGAAAGAAGTATTAGGTTGGTAAGATTATGATATAATAATTTTCATGATATCAAAGAAACCGATTATAATAGCTAACCTGAAAGCCTCAAACGGAATTTACAAGGAAGTTGAAAAAAAAATAACCCTACTGTACAAAAATTTAAGCAAAGATAAATCAAAAGTAGATTTAATAATAGCTCCAACATTTCTACATCTAACACGGCTAAAAAGTTTTTTTAAAAAAACAGTCACTTTGTCAGCTCAAGATGTTTCTTATTTTGAAAATGGTTCCCATACGGGAGAAATAACCGCCGAATCTATAAAAGATACAGGTCTTGAGTATGTCGTAATAGGACACAGCGAAAAAAGAGCACAAGGTGATACGCAAGACATCGTTGTAAGAAAAGTTCAAAGTGCCATAAAAAATGACTTGAAAGTTATCTTATGTATTGGCGAAAACGAAAGAGATCAAAGCGTAAAGTATTTGAAAATTATAGAAAATCAAATACTTTCTGTATTCAATAATATAGATAAAAAGAAGTATGAAAGTATAATAATTGCATATGAACCTGTGTGGGCAATAAATAATAAAAATAACATATCTATAGATGCGCACAGTCTCCACTCTATGGTTATTTACATTAGAAAAATATTATTAGAAAAATACGGTGAAGTAGTTTCTAAAAATATAAATATTGTGTACGGTGGTTCGATAACTGCGGAAAATGCGCAAGATTTGTTGTGGAATGGAGAAGTTCAAGGTCTACTCATCGGCCGTGCTTCATGGGAGGTAGATAGTCTTATTAAAATTATAAAAAACACAATAGTTAATCCAAAAAAAAGTTTATTAAAAGTATATGGAAATAAAAAATAAAAAAGTACTGTTGAGAGCTGATTTCAATGTGCCTATAAAAGCTAGTATTATCAAGGATGATTACAGGATAATTTCCACTCTTCCGACGATGAAAATGTTAAAAAATGAAGGTGCAAAAACAATGATCATTTCTCATATAGAAACAAAGGACGTAGATAATCCAACTTTGAAACCTGTGTTCGATTATATAAAAGAAAATTATCCAGACCTGTATATAGATTTTGTAGAAGACGTTGATGATTTTGAAAATATAAAAAATAAATTCGAATTGTTGCCTGAAGGAGGTTTTTTGCTTTTGGAAAATATAAGAAATATTGAAGGTGAAAAAGAAAATGATGAAGAGTTGGCTAAAACTTTTAAAGTAATGACAGATATATATATTAATGATGCCTTTGCAGTATCTCACAGAAATCATATGTCTATGTCATCATTGCCAGCTTTGTATGATGTAAATCATAAAATATTCGGATTGCAGATGCAAAAAGAAATTGATAATCTGTCAAAAATTCTTAATCCAGAAAAACCTTTTGCAGTTATCTTGTCTGGTTCAAAATTTTCAACAAAACTTCCTTTGATTGATAAGTATTTAGTGACTGCTGACAAGATTTTAATTGGTGGAGCATTGTTTAATAATGTTTTGAAATCCCTCGGCTATTGTGTTGGAAAGTCTTTGATAGATGATGAGGCTGTGTATGTTGACATGCTTGTTAAAAGTGAAAATTTTATAACTAAGGTTTTTATTCCTCAAAATGTTGTGGTAAAAAATTTAGTCACTAACTCTATTCGATCTTGTAATATAATCGAAGTAGACAATGATGATGTGATTCAAGATATATCAGAAGAAAGTGTTGAACTATTTACTAATTTGTTAAAAAATGAAAATTATAAAACTATCGTTTGGAATGGTCCATTGGGGTATTATGAAAGTGATGATTTCAAAAAAGGGACTTTGACTTTGGTCAAAGGTCTTGTTGACTATGTTTCAGGCTATGATGCACATTTGTTTATAGGAGGCGGAGATACTGTTGGGGCAATAAATACGATGAATATCAAAAATGA
>JAYSOO010000052.1:0-1690 GCA_043722755.1 Candidatus Parcubacteria bacterium | reverse complement strand
TAGGAGAGATCTCCGTTGACACTACTGACTTAGGTGATTTTGTCATCGCTCGTAATATAAATGATCCACTATATCATCTTGCTGTTGTCATAGATGATGCAGAGTCGGGGGTAACTCACATCATAAGGGGGATGGATCATATTTCAAATACGCCAAGGCAAATACTTTTGATAGAGGCTATGGGCCAGCAAATACCCCAATACGCTCATATACCGCTTGTATTGGGTTCAGATAAGCAAAAGCTCTCCAAGAGAAAAGGAGCGTTGTCCGTTATAGAATATAAGAGACTCGGCTACATGAAAGAGGCGATAATAAACTGTGCGGCATTCATAGGATTTAATCCAGGAGGGGAAAAAGAAATCTATTCCATAGATGAGTTATTCGAAGTTTTTGATCTATCCCGTGTGCAAAAAAGTAGTGCTATTTTCAACCCAGTGAAGCTTGATTGGTTTAATGGCGAATATGTAAAAGCCTTATCTAACGAAGACTATTTGTCTCGCGTGATGGATTATTTTACATATCAAGATATTTCATTTTCACATATAGAAGAAAATATTTTACATAAATTACTGCTGACTGCAAAACCACGCATCGTAAACTTTTCAGAACTAAAAACCATTGACATGACACTTGACTATGCTCTTGACGGCATAATTGACTTGATCCAGATTCCAGAAAAAACAAAAAAGGATAAAGTCATAACCAATCAAGATATAAAAAATATTTTAATTCACATCAAAGGTATATTGGAAAAAGCTGATGAGAGTGATTTTGCGACCGCTGATTCCGTTAAGAATTTAATATGGGATTATGCCGAATCGATAGGACGAGGCATTGTGCTATGGCCTCTTCGTATTGCGCTAACAAATCAAGAAAAATCAATTGACCCATTCTCCATGATTTGGATTTTAGGAAAAAAAGATGCCATTGAGAGAGTCGACAAGGTTTCAAGTATGTTATAATGGATCTCATATGAAATACAGGTTGAAATATAGTTTATCAGTATTATTTTTTCTGGTTGGATTAGCCTTTTTTGCTTTTCCTGTAAATCCTGTGCTTGCAGAAGACAATGCTGAGCAACTGCAACAAAAAATAAATGAAAGAACGGATCTAATAAAAAAACTTGATCAAGAAATCAAGACTTATGCTGATTTGGCAGATAAATCTTCAAAAGAAGCTTTGACTCTGTCTTCATATATAAAGACTTTGGACAATCAGGTGAAGTCTATAAGTTTGGATGTTCAAAAAAGTCAAAATTCTATAGACAAAACCAACTTAGAGATCACAAAGCTGTCAAATGCCATTGTTGGCAATGAGGAAAAGATTGTCCGTCTTCGAAACGGGATAGAGGAAAGTCTTATTAATCAATATAAGCTTGATGGTGTAAGTATTATCGAAAACTTTTTGGCTGAAAAAAATATACTGGCTTCTATAAAAGAAATCGAGACTTTGAAAATTATCCAAGAAAAAATTAAAGAAAGTATAGATGAGATATTCCAAGTTAAAGAAAATTTAGAAGTTGATAAGACTGAAGAACAGGTTAAAAAAGAAGATCTTGAAAAAGAAAAACAAAAACTAAGAACGAAACAATCTTCATTGTTTATAGTGAAGGACGCTCAGGCTAAGGAACTGATTATAACAAAAAATCAAGAAAGTAATTTTAAAAGTATTTTAGCTGAGAGAAAAAAAC
>JAYSOO010000051.1:0-1699 GCA_043722755.1 Candidatus Parcubacteria bacterium | reverse complement strand
GAGCATCTCTGATAACCAAACCGATCTCATAGGCGGTATTTGAGAGCAGGACAGCACTATTTAGCTTTGAACTATTAAATAACGAGAGCGCACTGATAGTGGCTATTATAGAAACCACAACCATCAGCTCCACCAACGTGAATCCTTTTTTTTCGCTGTTATTTTTTTTTGAAAAAATTGTTTTCATTATTATATACTTGATGAGATGTTATATATCGGAATCAAAACTGAGGCCAATAAGAATCCAACACCAAGTCCCAAAAGCACGATCATCATCGGCTCAATCAAATCAACCAATGTATCTACCGCTGTCATAACTTCCTTCTGATAAAACCGAGCCAGGGTCTTAAGCATGCTTCCAACCTCTCCCGTTTCCTCACCAACGCGAACCATGGCAACAAGAATACCTGGCATTTGCGGATGCTTGCCTAAAGAGTCAGATAACGGGAAACCTCCTTTCACATCTTCTATGACTTTATTTATCATATTTTCATAAATAACATTATCTATAATGTTTGAGGTTAATTCTAGAGATTTTATCATCGGAATTCCTGAAGTTAACATCGTATTCATGTTGTCTGATATTCGAGACAGATATAATTTTTTATACAAGTTTGAAATATACGGCAACTGTAATTTTATATGAGACATAAACACTTTACCTTTGTCAGATAACATGTATTTGATTATAAAAAATCCAAAAACAAAAAGTAAAACCAAAAACAAAGGACCAAAATTAACTAAAAAATTACTGGCACCTATAACCGCTTTGGTGTATAGAGGTATTTCCTGTCCAGAGTCTATGATAATAGAAGATATCTTTGGAATAACCACAGTTAACATCAGCACCATAACAGCTATGAAAGTTGTGATAACGAATGCAGGGTAAATCAAAGCGTTTTTAACCTTAGAAGACACCTCATAGTTTCTTTCCATATAATCAGCCAAGTATTCAAAAGTCTGATCAAGCTTACCCGACTCCTCGCCTGCCTTCACCATATTTACATAAAAGTTATTAAAGGCTTTGGGAAATTTGGACAGAGCCAATGATATAGATGAACCTGTCTGAACATCGTCCGAAACGGCAATAAGAATATTACGCAGTGCAGGCTTCTCCATCTCGGCCGCTAAAAGTTGAAAAATACGAAGTGCAGAAACCTGTGCAGTAAACAGAGTGGACATCTGCTTAGACAAAATCACAATATCTTTATTTTTTACTGTGCCAAACAAGTTAAAACTTTTATTAAAAAATCCTTTTTTCTCTTCTGCCGATTCTATAGATAAGATTGTATAGCCTCTTTTTTGTAAAGATGAGATTGCTAATTCTTTGTTAGTTGTTTCTATAGTACCAGATGTTGGTAAATTTTTTTCGTCTACGGCTTTATATGAAAAAATCATGTTTTAATTATAGCATTTTTTACAAGTCCGCCAAATGTTCTTTCAAAATATTTCCAAGAACAACGGGTAGATCTTTGGCTTCTTTTGCCAAAACTGATTTTGGTGCATAGGTTTCTATGGCTGGTTCGCCACTTTTGGTTATTCCTATACCTATTATAATAACACCTTTATTTCTAAGGGACTCAAGTGTGTTTAAAACTTTTGTTTTATCATCGCTTCCTCCGTCAGTCATAACTATAACTATTTTTTTAAGCTTTCCTTCTTTTATTTTTTGTATTGATTTTTCTTCAATTGATTTATC
>JAYSOO010000050.1:0-4287 GCA_043722755.1 Candidatus Parcubacteria bacterium | reverse complement strand
GAACCCTATTGGCTATTTTGTATTATGTATCGATCACAAACACAAACGTACAAAAAATGAATACCTCCCCGAGTGCTGCGCATCGAGGTATCACATGGCACAAACTTTGTTTGTCCATGTGCCGGAGCAAAGCTCCGAGGTATTGACCTGTTAACTCCTCGGTTCGGAAACAAAAGTTTCTTACTTTTGTTTCTCTCACTCTACGTCGTTAATAAACAAAGTTTATAAGATTATTTCGTCTCGAATTCGTATATGCCGTTCCATTTTAAAGGAGCATGTTCTATTAAATATAAACATCGATTCAAAAAAGTCTGACTCGGACCATCTGGATAAATTTTTAAAATCTGTTCAAAAATACCCGCGGCCTGCTTGAAGTTTCCTTTTGTATATTCCATTCGACCTTGAGAAAATAACGGAAGTATCCGTTCCAATTCCTTGATTTCACTGGTTGTAATAAGTTCAAATATCAACTTGGGTTGCTTCTTTCCTTTGACCATAACATTGTCCAATTCTCGGATAATAAAACGTGTATCATTCTTCACAGCGTTCCAGGTCTCTTCACTAATGATACATTGGGTACCGTAAGTTTTATTTAAACCTTCAAGGCGTGAGCCGAAATTTACCTCGTCACCCATAATTGTATAATTAAATCTCTTCTCACTACCCATATTTCCTACGATAACCTCTCCTGTATTCAATCCGATTCCAATCCCAATTTCAGGTACTCCAAGTTCTTTCCACTTAGTATTCAAACTTTTTAAGCTTGCTGACATAACTAGAGCTGCCATACACGCATCACTTGCCTGGGATTCATTGGAGACAGGTGCCCCCCAAAAGGCCATGATCGCATCACCGATATATTTATCCACTAAACCCTTGTGATCCATGATATTATTACTCATTAATGTAAAGTATTCATTCATCATACGAACAAGTTCCTCAGGGGAAAGTTTTTCTGAGAATGAAGTAAATCCACGTATATCTGAAAAAAGTATTGTTAATTTTTTCTTTTGTCCCCCAAGAGAAAGCTTCTTAGGATCTTTAATTATTTCATTAATCACTTCAGGCATCAGATAATATTGAAAGGTTTTTTGTATGAAGCGTTTTTCCTTAGATTCAGAAACGTATTGATAGATAATTGACACTGATGAAGTAAGAATAAATGCCATCAGCATATATAAGATTGGTAGGATTATTCCATATTGGAATGAAACAAATGATATAACAATGATGCCGATAAAAATTATCATCAGCGCTCCTATTATGTATAGTAACTTTTTAATGAGTGTTATAGTGTAACCTGAAATCCCCACAATAATTAAAATTAATAAAAATGCAAGGCTTTTTGATATCTCATTTAACATTTTTACCGTCTCCAAAGTCTCGATGGCATTAGCATGAACTTCTACTCCCGGAAGGATACCAAAAGGTGTATCTAAAAAGTCATGAAGATCAGAGGCTGTTGCACCAATTAGAACGGTTGCATCTTTAAAAATACTAGGTGGAATCTGATTTTTATAGACATCTATAAATGAAAGAGTTAGGATATTTTTGGCTGGACCTGTATAATTGATACGATTACTATCGGGCGTATTGCCACCAAACAAAACCGCCGAAAAGCTTTTATTGTCTCCTATATGATTGTTGATTTGTCTAACCACATTATCTGAAGTTACAGGAACATTAACGAACCCCACTTCGGTATTAATAGTAAAAATATCTAAGGGTTTAACCGAAACAACCCCGTCAGAACGCATTTGAATAGGGAGCACAACCCTTGTTTTTGAATCATTAAGAGCTTTAGCTAAAGTGGCGTCATCATTTGTACCTAATCTTGAACTCTCTGAAAAATTAATATCAATACCAACCGCTTTTGCATTATCAAGTTGTGAGAGGATTTTTGTGAATGTCGATCTGGGCCATGGCCACTGCCCGATCTGAGCAAGACTGATGTCGTCAATGGAAACTATTACAATTCTTGCTTCGGGGGACCTTTTTAGAAACAACCTGTCTGTAAACTTATTTTGCAACGTGGAGAATAAACTAAAATAGTATGATATTACAACAATTAAGAACACTCCTGAAAATAGAATAAGAAGAGTTAGGTTCTTTTTCATATTGATAATTAATTAGTTGTTCGGTAAGTATTAATGGAGGTTGGAGTACTTACAGTAAAGGCATTTGGTATTGTAAAATAAGACTCGTCTGAGAACATGATGCTTATATCGTATGTTCCAGGACCAATTTGTGCATCAATATTAAATCGCAGTGATCCATCCGTTGTTATAGAGAAATTCGGCATAGGCAATTCGCCCATCTCAACTTGTACAGCATCCTTTAATCCAGAACCTGTTACTACAATAAATGTCTTACTGTCACCTACACTAATAGTCTTGGGTGATATTGATCTAATAACTACTCCACCTGCATCACCAACTGTGGTATTCACTGGTATTGATGAACCCCCAGTAGAAGAGCCCCCTACTGATGTTGAGTTTGAACTAGTGTTAAGCACTGGATTGGTGACAGAGGATAAATTCTGAACATTTTTAGATGGAACGTCGGAAGTTTTTAGAGAACGATTGATTGAAGGATCTTTTGGAGGCGTTGTTGAATTATCACTATTAACGTCGTCAGTTTTTGTGTTGAATTTAAACCACAGAGAATTTTTATCTGAGGCATCAAGGGGATATATTTTTGGTTTTTCATCTTTAAAAATCTTGGCTTTGTATCCTGCTTTTACTACAATTTCAGACTCAACAATCATTTCACCTGTATCCTTATTTTTATTAAACAAAGACACTTCACCTTGTGACACGATCAAGGTAGTCAGGTTATTTGCATACGTGAGGCCAAATGACGTTCCACGAACAACTGCAACAGCATTTCCTGTTTTAATTTCAAAGTATTCTCCTTTTTCCACCAATTTTTTGGCCCTGGCCCATATTCCACCAGATGTTAACTCAATAGAGGTTTTGTTTTTTTCGCTGTCACTATTAGCGATAATAACATCTGAATTGAAGTCTATTGCTATAGGGTGTCCAAAGGATGATTCGATCAATGCTCGTCCGTTTTCTGATGTTTTAACTGAAGAGCCTACTGTGGTCGAAGCTGAAGATTGAATAACGTTGAAGGTTTCCATGTCCATTTCTTTAATAGATACATCCGATGACAAGGGTATTACTGTGACTGTTGATTTAATATCTGAGACTGGTTTAACCTGACTTACTAACACTGTCTCAGAATTATGATTTTTATAATTATAAGTAGTAATAAAAATTATAGCTAATATTGGAAATAACACACATCCAATGATAAAAAAATATTTTTTCATATATTGTATATAATATCACAAAAATTGAGGGTACATTATGCCGTATGAAAATATAATACCTGTGGTCTTATATTACAAAGCTAAATCCATATCCCAAAACCTCACTTTCCCAATCCTCCCCATCAAGCGACACTTGTCCGAACACCAGATAAACTTCCTCTCGCTACGACACTCATGACACACCATCATATGCACATGGCATTCGTCGTTTATACAGTTATCAAATCGTTCAGTCTTCCTTTGACACAAATCACAGACACCAACCACCTCTCTATCTTTTGTAAAATCCATCACCACCCTGTTATCAAACGTAAACAACCCACCAAGAAAATCCTTCCCTGGAAACTCCTCCATATATTTATGCATCCCTCCATCAAGTTGATACACATCTTTAAAACCTTGCTTCAGTAAATACCCTGACGCCTTTTCACAACGCACACCTCCCGTGCACACGGTTAAAACTTTTTTATTCTCAATACCTGGATTTGCTTTTACTATGTCAGGCAATACATCAGCAATCTCCCTAAAGTTTGTTATCGGTGGATTGATAGAATTTTTAAAATGCCCAACTCGAAATTCATAATCATTTCTCATATCAATAACAACAAAGTCATCATTGTTCTCATACCATGAACGTAGCTCTGCTGGTTTTAGATGAACTCCGGTTAGCTGGTTTGGATCAATGTCCTCTGTTCCAAGTCCAAGCTTAACTATTTCAGATACAATCTTCACTGAAAGATTTTGAAATGCAAAACCTGTACCGATCGATGTTTTTATTTCTACATCGTGCAGGTCGTGATATTTTAAATCATTTTTTATCTCATTGATATATTTTTCTACATCAACGTTTTTTCCTTCGAGTGTTGCATTTATTCCCTCAGATGCAATACGAATTCTTCCTGTTAGATTATATTTTCGACATATACCTCTCTGCCAATTCAAACAACGGTCCA
>JAYSOO010000049.1:0-4300 GCA_043722755.1 Candidatus Parcubacteria bacterium | reverse complement strand
TTATTTTGACGGAAAGAACGGAAAAAACGGACTTAATGGCAAAGACGGAATTAAAGGGAAAGATGCAGAGGTGGACTATAAATTCATATTCTCATCAATCAAGGAACAGGCACTAGAGTATAACAAGGCACTAGAGGAAAAGATAAATGATATAAGTGCTCACATTGATAATAAAACGTCCGCTGAAACTATTGTAGAGGCTCTGGAGGGGTTATCAGGAGACGAAAGATTAGATGTATCCGCTATTAGAAATATAGACAAACTAGAGGCAGATATGCAGAATAGGGCTCTAGAGATTTTAGACAGTAGAACTCGTTTTTTACTAAACAAGCAGTCAGGAATAACAAGTATTGCAGGGTTTATATCCGCAGGGGTAAATACTACCGTAACGGGACTTGGGACAATATCAAGTCCTTACGTAATAAATTCAGTAAATGATGCAACGGCAGTGTGGGGATTTATAACAGGTACACTATCCGACCAGACAGACCTACAGAGCGCACTTAACCTAAAAGCAAACATAGCAAGTCCTACATTTACAGGAACAGTTACAACGCCAGCATTAACACTATCAGCATTCACAGCGGGGTCAGTGTTATTTGCGGGCACAGGTGGTGCAGTAACACAAGATAATGCAAACTTATTCTGGGATGATGCAAACAACAGATTAGGAATAGGACTAACCGCCCCTACAGCACGGTTACATGTAGTAGGTTCTGGCTCAACGTCAGCTACAAATTCACTAGCTATACATAATTCTACGGGGACAAATAACGCACTCATCGTAAGAGACGATGGTAATATAGGTATAGGAACAAATTCACCGATAACTAAACTTGAAATATACGCTAATCCAAACGGAAATTCTGGTATATTAGTGAGAGACAACAACGACGCCTCAAAATCCATACTAATAACGAGCTCGAACGGCTCCACGGCAATCCCATATATAGGTACAAACGGTAACAGAAGATTAGACTTTGGTACAAATACAACGAGACAAGTAACTATAGAGACCAGCGGAAATGTAGGAATAGGAACAATTACACCAAACTCTAAGCTCCATCTTGCTGGTTCATTTGCAACTTCCTATGTTGCAAAAACAGCAAACTATACAGCTACATTAGATGACTACACAATAGATTGCACAAGCGGAACATTTACAGTAACCTTACCAACGGCAGTTGGAATTACTGGAAGAATTTATGTCATTAAAAACAGCGGGACTGGGACTATAACTATAGATACCACAAGCTCTCAAACAATTGACGGTACTACAACCAAAACATTATCAGTACAATATAACAGCTTTGCTGTTCAATCAAATGGATCGAATTGGATAGTTATTTAAAATATGTCGTACTTTAGACCAAAAAAACAAGTTGTAACACCAACTACAGGACAGACGGTGACAATTGCTAATTCAAACGTGGATACGAGGCTCGTACTCAACCCAGCAGGGCTCATAAGTGCTTTAACAATAGTAATGCCTACAGCACCCTTTGATGGGCAACTTATACACGTATGCTCAAGCCAAATAATAACAGTAATAACAATGACAAGTGGTGCTACAGTATTATCAGCATTATCAACTTTTGGTTCAGCAAATTCTTTTGCAGGTTGGGTGTATGACTCTGCAAATGCATCATGGTTCAGAATAACTTAAAAATAATATGATTAATTTAAACAAAAAAATTATCCTAAAAGAAGGATGTGCCATAAAATGGCGAGAGTTTTATACAAACGACACGGGTGTATTGCAAGTAAGGTTTGATATTTTAGATAAAAAAGGCGCAAAGGTGGACTCCATAGAAGATAACTATAGCGGAGAAGATGTTCAAAAATACTGGGAGTCATTTGAAGATTTAAAAACTATTTACGAGGAATGTGTAACAAAGAACAAACTTGACGCAACAGTAGTAGACATGGAAGATACTATATATAAAAAAACAGAAGAACAAATAGTAACAGAGGACAATTTCATAGAAAAAGAAAACATTGATAGCCAAACTGTACCAAGACCAAGCGGGAATTAGTATGGCGAAGGAAGATGTTAAAATTACCTACAATGCCTCTGAGTTAATTGCTAAAATATATACACGGATAGAAAATCTTAATGATACGCAAATATCATTCATGGCGGAAACTAAAAATTCCGTATCTAACGTTTCTGATAGAGTCACTGAATTGAACGAACGTTTCGAAAAGGCGGTTATATCAATCAGTGGAACAATGAAAACAAATTTAGACAGGATGGATTTACACGAACAGCAGGTAAACGAAAAGGTAAACCGCCATGATATGGAAATAGGTGAAGCAAAGGCAACAATGAGAACTTTAAGACATGTTATGGGGTGGGTAGGTGCAGTTATAAGCGTTATGGCAGGGGTAATAGGTTGGTCAGTAGATAATTTTTTAAAAAACAAAGTTACTACTATATCTAATACCGTACTTGACGAAAGAGTGGAGAAAAAGGTTAATGATTTATTAGAGTCGTATAATTTAGAAATAAAGTATGAATAAAATACAGTTAAAAAAAATGTTGACAAGTAAATACACAGGCAAAAAAGTAGAGCAGATTAAGATGGTAAAAAAAATGGTCGAAAAGTCTCCTAAGGTAAAATTGATGTGTAAATAATATGAAGAATTCACTGAGGGGCAAAAAAACGTATATTGGCTTAGTCATAACAGCAATTGCTTTAATGTATCCACACATTATTACACAAACGGACGCAAATAGTTTAAGCGAATTAATCGCAGGTATTATCGGTATCTGCGTGAGTATTTACGGTAGGTACAGTGCTGGCAAATAGTATGAAACTTTCAAAAGAAGGACGTAAAATGATACAGAGATTTGAAGGATATCGATCAAGACCTTACCTTGACGTTGTCGGAGTTCCAACTATTGGTTATGGTAATACATTTTATACAAATGGTACAAAAATATCAATAAAAGATAAACCACTTACGATAGAAGAGGGTGAGAAACTTTTTACATCGGTAGTTAAACAGTTCGAATATGCCGTAAATAAACTCGTAACAGAACCAATTACGCAAAATCAATACGATAGCCTTGTATCTTTATCCTACAACATAGGAATAGGGGCACTAGGTAGATCATCGCTTCTGAAGGCAATTAACGGCAAATTAGGGCGTGTGGAGATAGACAAAGCATTTAAGAAATGGAACACAGCAGGGGGAAAAGTACATCCAGTACTCACCGCTCGA
Source organism: Candidatus Parcubacteria bacterium (assembly GCA_043722755.1). Taxonomy (GTDB): domain Bacteria; phylum Patescibacteriota; class Minisyncoccia; order Phycocordibacterales; family CAIZLB01; genus CAIZLB01. The sequence goes on along the minus strand of JAYSOO010000049.1, from coordinate 1,072 downwards.
AGGCTCGAGGAGCTCGATGTTTTCTGGTTGTAAAAAAATGCCCTTTTATTAGGGCATTTTTATTTGTATATCTTATCATTTTTAGATTGTTCTATGTCTACCTTGCATACAGCACATACCAGAATAGCGGGCAATCTTTTTCTTATTACAGCAAGTGGTGCATTCTGGTACTCCTTGTTGCAATTATCACATATGTGTATCATGTTATAATTATACAATAATTATTCTTAAATTAAAAAAACCTGTGGATAACTTTCTTGCACTGTTTCTTGCGTATTGTTATAATTGTATTAAGACGAACGCAGTATCAGTATAACCTTATTAAGCAAGAAACATAGCATCTACTATTTTGTTAATATTGTTGTAGCTAGTAATCTCATTATGAAAACAAAAAAAGTGATAGTTATTATACTAGCAATATTAACGCTAGTTGGGTATTATACATTTAATAGTAATAGTGAAATTATCAGAAAAGTAGAGGCATCAGAACCTGACGTCCTTGATATGTGGCTGGACAAATTAGCCAAGAAAGAGAATTGCGGTAAGGGTATTATTGACGTGAATGGTAAGGCTTCAAGAGGCTCATTTTGTTATCAGGATGCCACGTACAAAGTTATGTCAGTAAAGTATCACATATACGACCAATACGCTCTTACAAGGGCAATTATTGAGGATGGTGGTTGGTCTCACTGGAGATGTAGTGTGGTTACTGATAAAAAAAGATGTCCATCATATACGTGGGGTAAAGGAATCGGTTTGCCCCCTGAACTATAACCTGCCAACTACGCCACTTGTGGCGACTGTAAGGCTTGGAACTTGTGGCTCAACTCGTCACGTACAAGTTCGACCGTCGGTGTAATCCCGAAGAGTGGCGTGCATATAGAACGTATTGAAGTTCAATCCGAAAACCGTAACAAGAATTATGGGAATATATGTAGATGTAGCAAAAAAAACACAGGTGAGAAACTGTGTTTTTTTGTGTTATTTAAGTTTATTGTTTTTGAATTTAGATAAACTTCCTACAAGGGACTTTAGAATTTCTCCTAGTTTTTTGAACTGTTCGTCATTTAAT
>JAYSOO010000048.1:0-4301 GCA_043722755.1 Candidatus Parcubacteria bacterium | reverse complement strand
TAGTCGAGCCGCATTGATTTTTTAGGCATGGGTGGTATAGTTCTTGAAGTAAAACTAAAGAACATTATGAATAAATATCAATCGAAGTTAAGTGAGTGTGGTTTTGTACGAGTTGATGGCCTTACTGCAAAAATTTACGGTGACGATAATTAAATAGAAGCTTTCATCACTGCCTGTGGTCCCTAACCGGACCACAGGCTTTTATCTTGCTTTTAAGCCAGGAATAGGTTACTATTTAAGAACTATGCCAACAATTAAAGAAATAAAGGACAAAAACACAGGACCACAAGCAGTTATCAAAACTGGTGGCAAGCAATATCGCGTACAAGTAGGGGATACTTTAAAGATCGAAAAGCTTTTACAAGAATCAAGAGAAGAATATAAAGTAGGTGACTCAGTATCATTTGATATGGTTTTACTTAAAGATGATGGAACAACTTTGATCTTAGGAGCACCTATGATTACTGGATCAACTGTTACAGCAACTATCACTGAGATCGATCGTGCAGCTAAGATCGTTGTAGGAAAGTTCAAACAAAAGTCTAAATACTTTGTGAAGAATGGACACAGACAACCTTACTTCGCCGTGAAGATTGAAGAGATAAACTAAGCAACTCGCTTAAATAAAAAGCATCCAAAAAGGATGTTTTTTATTTTGCACTCATTTGCGGCTATAGCCGTAGAGAATTTTGTCGATATTTTTGCTGAGGTTTTTCGGTCCTTTGAAAAAGCAACCTTCAAAATCTTTCAGCGTCCATTTTTTAATCTTTTTTAGCTTTTCATATACAACCATCTTTAATTTCTTTGTTTTCATAAATAATATATGTGCTTAATCTGCTAATTTTCCTCCACTTTCTTTTATTCGCTTTTTCAGCTTTTCATCAAAAGTAAGAATGTGATATTCTCTCGATAAAAAAAGTAGGAGGGTATCAATATAGGATAAGCTATCTTTATGCTCGTTTACAAATAATTTTAAGACATCTCTGTTATTTTCATAAAATAATCGAATTGTCATATCGGTATTTTCATTTGTAAATCCAATAAATAAGTTGAGAGTATTGTTATCTTTGGATTTGTTCCGAAGTACCGTTAATGTCTCATAAAAGATTAAGTCAGGCATAATTTGTTCAAGCATTATGAGACTTTTGTATTTTAGTGATTTTGCATGATTACTATCACTTTTAATAAGCATTGCAATCCAAACGCTTGTATCGATGATTATTTTCTTAGATTTCATATACTATTTTATCAATATTTTTACTTGTATTTTTTCCAGCATTAAAGAATCCCTTTTCTAATTCTTCAAAAGTCCACTTTCGTTTTTTTGGAGTTGTGTCAACAGGGGATAATACAACCTCATCATTGTCTTGATTGGTTATGATAATATTTTGACCAGTCAGGTTTACTTCCTTGTTATATGCCTTATAATTGCGAAGATACTCGCGGATGGAGATGCGCTTTGTCGTGTCTTTTGTGAATGTAAGTGTTTTTGTTTTCATGAGTGTATTGTATAAAATGGTGTGATAATTGTCAAACAATTTGTATGACATACATGTCTTCATTTGCTGTTGCTCTTCAAAAAACAACATCCTGCGTTGTGTCCACGCTATTTTGTAGTATTGGGTAGAATCTGGGACAGTTCCGAAATACTTGAGTCCTGGTACCCAAATATCCTTGTCTGGATGAATCCTTGGTGGACGGAGTTCGAGATTTTCCCCTGGCTTAGTACATGGAATGAGACATGTCAGGTTTTCATCGTCGAAGACCTTTAACCCTGATGCACTATCTACACATCAAGTCGGTCTCGTTAACTCGGGACCGGCTTTTTCATTTGTTATTTTTTACCTCCTAAACCTCAACGCCTCTCTCAAAGTCTCTTGATCCGCATACTCAATCTCGGACCCTGTGGAGATTCCGCGTCCAAGCAAAGAGACCTTCGTCTCTGGAAATTTCTTCGCCAAATTTTCCTTCAAAATCTTAATCGTATAATCTCCGTCAGAAGTCGCATTTAGCGCCAAAATTATTTCCTCTAATCCTTTGTCAATGAGATCTTGCGTTCTTCTATACAACTTATCAAAATCAATATATTCATGTGCCTTTTCAGAAAACAACGGAATATATTTTCCAAGAATAAAATATTGTCCATTGTAAGATAATGTTCTTTCGAATATCTCGATATCATTGTCATATGCAAGTATGAGCAAATTTTTATCATCTCGTTTCTTTATACAAATCGGACACTTGTTGGTATTTTTATAATTAATAAATTTTCGGTTACAGTCGATGCAGGTGATAACTTTTTCATTTACATGACTGATACCTGTAATCAATTCTTGTCGATAACTATTATTCGTATGCATCAAAAAAGACACAAACCTTTTGGCTTGTCTCGGACCTATACCGGGAAATTTTTTAAATAATTCTATTAATTCTTCCATAATTATTATTTCAAAATTATTCAGAGTCAAAATCGCTATAATCACCCTTCTCAAGAGATAGAAAAGATGAGTGCTTATCATCAAATTTAAGCTTGATGGCACCTGTAGGACCGTTTCTGTGCTTCTCAATCAATATCTCGGCTATGTTGTCTCGCTCTGAGTGATCTTTGTATTTATCCTCTCTGTGAATGAACATAACAATATCGGCATCTTGCTCAATAGATCCTGAGTCACGGAGATCTGATAGTCTTGGTTTGCCTTGACGCTGCTCAACAGCACGAGAAAGCTGGGAAAGGGCAAGTACAGGAACATCAAGCTCACGAGCCAAATGCTTCAATGATTTGGAAATCTCTGAGATCTGTTGAACTATGTTATCTGAATTTCTACTTTGAGTTGCGGACATAAGCTGCAAGTAGTCGACCACGATCAAGCCTAACTTTTTTTCTGATTTTATTTTTCTTGCAGTACTTCTCATCTTTACGATATTTGTTCCAGCTTGATCATCTATATATATTGGAGCGTTTGAAAGCTCTGAAATACCAGTTTGCAGTCTCTCATATTCTTCAGAATTATTTAAGTTCAATTTACCAGTTCGAAGCTTCCATGAATCAACCCTTGAGTGCGAGGAAATCATACGATATAAAAGCTGTTGACTGCTCATCTCAAGTGAAAATATTAGAACAGGTACGTTATGATGCACTGCAGCATTGCGGGCGATATCAAGTGCGAGGGAAGTTTTACCGCAAGATGGACGCGCAGCAAGGATGATAAGGTCAGATTTTTGAAGTCCGGAAAGTTTGTTGTCCAAATCTGGAAAACCTGTCGGCACCCCACGAAGCTCGTCACCGCTGTTGTGAATCTTGTCGATACTATCCCAAGCCTCGATCAAACCCTCTTTCATCGTAGTTATTGTAGTCTTTGAGTTTTTATTTGTAATGGAAAAAATCTCTTTTTCGGCACTATCCATAATATCTTCAAGATCACCTTGTTCTGCATATCCAAGATTTCCTATGCGCTCTGAAGCGTTTATAAGGTGTCTCATCATAAATTTTTTCTCCAATATACGCGCGTAGTATTCGATATTACTTGATGAAGGAACCATTTGCACAAGCTCGGCTAGATATGAAGCGCCACCGATCTGATCTAAATAACCCATATTATCCAATGTTGTTTTTAAGGATAGATAGTCAACAGGATTACCTTTTTCTAGGAGTTCCAATATTCCCTTGAATATTTTTTTGTGCTTTTCACTATAAAAATTTTCCTCAGAAATGATATCGGCTATTTCAGCATATGCATCAGGTCTGATCATGACAGATCCAAGCACAGCCTGCTCTGCCTCTAAACTATATGGGGGCAGCTTCAAGTTATGTATAGCTGTTTGCTGCTGTTGTTGCTTGGTAAAAGTTGTATTCTTCATAGTTGTTGTTTAATCTATATCAAAATATAAAAGATGTATAAAGCTAGCCAAAGGACGAAAATGATGACAGAAGTTTGTCTGAATTCTTTGTGATGAATGATAAAGCTGTCTGACAGGTGATGATATTTTTCTTGATTTCTCTCGATAATTTTAAATTGATAATATTTTTGCGTTGCTGTGCAGAAAAGCAGGATGGAGGATAGAAGGAAAGTGATGGAAGTGAAAAGATATATTTTCAAGCTATACTCATTGGTACTTAGATATATAAAACCTAAGTACATAAGCTGAATTAAGAAAATGAACAATGACGATATGAATGAATAAGACATAACACGACTCATTATTTTTTTCTCAATACCTCTAATTCTTTTGGTTTTTTCGACCACTATTATAAATATATCTATGACTATGGATGAAGCCAGTCCTAAACATAAGACTATATG